>CAMYLL010000001.1 GCA_947259235.1 uncultured Pseudodesulfovibrio sp.
GCCGGAGAGGTCGGCAGGTGTTGCGCCCCTTGTCCCGGGAGGGTATTCTGCACGCAAATAAATCCGTCAGCGCCAGCCGCACAACGTCGAGGAGCCGCCATGACAGCCACGTTTTTCCCCGCACCAGCGCCGGGAGCGCCCCTGCTCCTTGTGCGGGACATTGCGAAATCACGCAGTTTTTATGAAAAAGCCCTTGGGTATGCGCCGTCGGGCGAAACGCTCCTGACGGGGCCTTTCGGTCAGGGCCTTCGCCTCATGGCCGTGGCTGACGGGCCAACGGGCGGCTGTCTTGTGCTGTGCGTGCGCGTGGCCGACCGCGACCGCGCGGCCCGGGCCGTCATGGAGCATGGCGGAGGGCGCGGCGAAAACTGGCTCGACGGCACGCCGCTTTATGTGGGGCCGGACGGCGAGCTGATCCTCCTTGAGGAGCGCGGCCTGCCCGGCGTGGAGCGGGTTCGGCTCGTGGTCTATGACTTTGACGGAGTGATGACCGACAACCGCGTCTTCGTGGACCAGGACGGGCGCGAGGCCGTGGCCGCCAACCGCAGCGACGGGCTGGGCGTTGGCATCATAGCCCGGCTGGGCATCGACCAGTGCATCCTGAGCACCGAGACCAACCCCGTGGTGGCGGCCCGGGCCGCCAAGCTCGGGCTCGACGCCGAGAGCGGGGTGGCAGACAAGCCCGCGGCGCTCGCGGCGCTGGCCGCCCGGCGCGGCGTGGCCCTCGCCGACATCCTGTACGTGGGCAACGACGTCAACGACGCCGAAGCCATGGCCCTGGCGGGGTTCCGGGTGGCCCCGGCCGACGCCCATCCCTCCATCCTGGCCCTGGCGGGGTATGTGACCAATGCCCGGGGCGGCCACGGCGTCATCCGCGAGCTGGCCGATCTCCTGACCGCTTCCCGCTGCTGAAGACAGAGGCTTTTTCGGGCCGATTTTTCAGAGCGCGCCCTGTCGAAGCGTTGGCGGAAGCCACATGAGAGGAACCTGAAAGACTTTGTGAAAGTCTGGACATTGTCTTTGCTTTCAGCCTAAATCAAGGAAGCATCGTGCCCAACGGCGGGCATGACACTTTGTTTCGGAGACAGGTATGAGCGAAGCATCGTTTGAAAATATTTGCATATTTCATATAATGGACGGTCTGCGTGACGGGCTGTCCCATTTTTCGCTGCCCAGCCGCGTCGCGCTCATCTATGCCGCCACCCCGGACGCGCCGCCGCGCATCTGCGACCCGCAGGGGCTGCTGGTCGGACACGAACCCAAGCTGCGCGACTACTATCTTTATTCCAACGCCTGGCGCAACGGCTGCGCGGCCGACGGGCAGATGGTGTTTATCGAATCGGACGAGTCCAAGCTGGACCTGGCGGGAACCATCGCCTTGGGCGCCCGCTCCCAGTCCGTCAGCTACCAGATGTGGTTCACGGACGAGCACCCGGGGATGTGCTCCGTGGGACCGACCAAACGCTGGCTCGAATACGCCGCAGGCCTTCTCTCCCAGAATTTCGCCACCAGGGAGGTCATGAACCTCGACACGGCC
Source organism: uncultured Pseudodesulfovibrio sp. (assembly GCA_947259235.1). Taxonomy (GTDB): domain Bacteria; phylum Desulfobacterota; class Desulfovibrionia; order Desulfovibrionales; family Desulfovibrionaceae; genus Pseudodesulfovibrio. The sequence goes on from CAMYLL010000001.1 coordinate 1,538, forward strand.
GGGTTCGTGCTCCAGCACTGCGCCACCCATGCCGTGCGCGACTACATTGTGGACGAGCGCAGCCGTCTGGGATGGCTGGACACCCATGTCAGGATTTATCCCTTCCTCGATGCGGTGCTCGGCGTGTCCGGGACCCAGGAGGAGGGCGCGTGGCCCAGGGGGCGCATGGTGGTGGTGGAGCCGAACCAGCTGGATCAGGTGCGCTTCATCTGCCGGTTTCCGGCCACGGAACAGCCCATGATGGCCGACTGCAAGCATGTGCGCAAGCTGCTCCAGGCCGTGGAGGAATCGGGCCGGGTGCTCGTTTCCGACGGCATCAGGGTGCTCGGCATCGCCATCGGCCCCATGCCCGGCGCCTATCTGGCGGCCCAGTTCAGCGGAACCCACGGCTTCCTGTGGCTCAAGGACGAGCTGGTCTGCAGCTTCTTCGACGGCGGGTTCCACTCCTCCAACATGCGGGCCAATCTCGTCCAGCTGGAGGAACAGCTCCTTGAGACGGACATGAGCATGGAGGACCAGCACACCCTGCTCCAGATAGCCTCCCTCATGGTCAACAGGGTGCGTGACCGCAAGCACGGATGCACCCTGGTCATCGACACCGGCAAGGAGCGCCTGCGCATGTCCGGCCAGCACTTCGAGCGCCCGCTGGACCTCATGGACAGCGGCCAGCTCAAGCTCGCCTGCTCCCTGGCCAAGCTCGACGGCGCGGTCCACCTCGGGCGCGACCTCAAGCTCCACGGGTTCGCCTGTCTCATGGACGGCCGCTCCGTGCCCGGAGAGAACAGGGCGCGCGGGGCGCGGTTCAACTCCGCCCTGCGCTTCACTGCGGAGCACGATGACATCCTGGTTGTGGTCGTCTCCTCCGACAGGCCGGTCTCCATCATCAAGAGCGGCGTGGAGCTGACGGCCCTGTGCCATTTCCGCATCGTGGCGGGCCTGTCCCGGCCGCCGCTGCTGGCCGAATGGATCATGCATTGACGACGCCGCGGGGTGCGGCGGAGGTGGGCGTGACCGCGTGACCGGCCAGTGGATGACGGACCCGCTCTTCTGGCTGGCGGCGCTGCCGGCCCTGGCCGCTTCAGGCCTGCTTTTCCAGATGATTCTCAGCCTTTTCACCTGTTGCGGAACCTTTCGCCTGCGGGGACGCACCGTGCGCCTCACGTGGTGGATGATCCCGGTCACCGGGGGCGTCTGCGGTCTGTTGTGGACGGTTGCGGTCGGCTATGCGCTCCTTGGCTGAGACAGGGACTCGACGAAATGTCTTTTCAGGGATATAGCAGAAGCTCTTTCCCCGACAACAAGCATGGGCTTCACGAATATGGCGAGCAAGCAAAACGTCCTGGGCATCGGCAAGACCGAGAGCGGCGAAGGCCCTAACATCGAGGAATACAACCAGATAGACCCGTGTATTCTGGAATGTTTCCCCAAGACCCGCTTTCCTGTGGACCTCTATCACTGGCGCGAGGAAATACAGACCCTCACTCCGGTCTATCGCGCCGGGCGCGAGGTGGACAGACGGCTGCGCACCACGGTTATGGGGCTGAGCGAACAGGGCGTGCTCTTCTTTACCCGCAACCAGATCAAGGATTATACGGCCTGCGTTGCCTGCAATCTGAACGCGGCCCTGGACGATCCCAACCTGACCTGGGACGAGAAGGCCGGGGTCTTCATCGGCGAGCTGGGCCGCAGGCAGGACGCCTTCTTCAGTCACCCCATGGCCCAGGAGCTCGATGATCTGGACAAGGCCCTGGCCTCCTTGTGCGTCTATCTGGTGGAGGACAGCCGCCGCATGAACAAGGTCGTCCACGACGTGCATTGCTGTCTGGCCCCGGAACGTCGGCGGATCAACGCCTCGCTTCTGGCCCTGGCCGTGTACATGGAGATGCACCGGGGCGACATCACCCTGGAGCGGCTCGAAACCGTGGCCCTGGGCTTTTTTCTCTACGATATCGGGATGACCCGTGTCTCGCCCATGATGATCGCCCGGCCGCAGCAGCTCACGCCCAGCGAACAGCGGACCATGCGCGAGCATCCCAAGATGGGCCTTGAGATTCTGAGCAGGCTCAACCTGACCCGGCCGGAAATCTCGGAGCCGACCATCCAGCACCACGAGCGCCTCAACGGCAGCGGCTATCCCAACAAGCTCGCGGGGGACCGCATCGGGCACTTCGGCCGCATAGCGGCCGTGGCCGACTCCTACTGCGCCATGGTCACGGACAAGCCGGCGCGCAAGGGGCTGGCCCCCATCGCCGCCGCCGCCGAGCTGGTGACCAACGACCGTCAATATGATCAGGCCGTCTGCCGCACCCTGGTCCGGTTCCTCCAGACAGTCCCTTCCTCTCTCTAAGCCTGCCGCCGGCAGCGTGACGGAAACGTCGCCAAAGCGTGCGCGCGCCGTCATGGGCGCGTCACAAAACCGGTCGCTGTTTTTCGCGACGGGCCTATGCTTCCACGTGCGATCCGGGCCCGAAACGGGCGCGGAAGAAACGCGGGAGGGCGTCATGATCTGGTTCAGTCACGGGAAATACACGGCGGAATATGTTTCAGGGCAGTTTGCGCAGATATGCGACACGATGCGGCGGGAGACCCGGCGCATGGTCTATGTGGCCATGGCGGCAGTGGGCCTGATGGTCGTGGTTCAGGCTACCTGTCTTTACGGCCTGCTCGGCGTCTGAGCAGCAGATAGGCCCCGGCGAGGACGCCTGCCAGGGCCAGGGCGGCAAAACCCGTTGGGGCGGCTCCTGCGGGTTCCTGCGGGCGGTTGGGCTCGTTGAGGACCAGGGCATCGGCCGGGACCAGTTCGCGGGCAACGCCGAACCGGGCCAGCACGGTCATGTCCACCACCGGCCGCGGCGTGACCGGCTCGGGCAACATTTCTCCGGCCGGTTCTCCGGCCATGATCCGCAGGACCAGGGCGCCGATGGCCGCGCCCAGCTCGTGCCCCGGGACCATGACGCCGCCCGCCACGCCCGTCCCCATCCAACGGTCCGAGACCGCGAAGATCGGCCCCACGCTCCGCTCGGCCAGCTGGCGGACAGCCTCGTCCTCGTTCCCCGCCTTCTCTCCCACCAGGTTCGGAAAGCCGAGAAAAAGCACGGCCCCGGCGCGGGGCACGCTGGCGGCCACGGCCTTGAGCTCAGCCATGTCCAGTCCGGCCTCATCCCCTGGTTCGTGGCCGGGAAAGAGCATCCGGGCCTGACCGAGGCCTTGCTCCCTTATGGCTTCCATGGCTTGTTCCGAGACGCGCCTGAAGGTGTCCGTCTCGGGCGAGTCGTCCATTATTCCCACGATCAATTTGGTCTGCGGGCGCAGGGTGAAGAGCAGCTCCAGGGTGGCGGCCGGGTCCGCCGTTTCGGGCAGGCCCGTGCAGTCGCCGCACTGGCGCAGGTACTGCGGGTCCGGCGCGGGCATGGAGCAGTAGATTACCGGGGAGCCGACAAAGAGGTCCTCGCGATACTTGCGGACAAAGGCGAAGGCCGCCTCGCCGTCGGCCACCACCACGGCAGGGGAGACGTCCCCGAAGTCCCGTCGCAGGGCCTCGAAGCGGCTGTCGAAAAAATCATCCCCGCGCTCCCGGCGGCCGAGCAGCACCGGGACCACGGCGGCCCGTCCGGCCAGGGTATCGGTCAACCCCCGGCCCAGGGCGCGGGTGCGCGCATCGTCGCGGTCTGTGGAGTGGAGCAGGACGACCTCCGGCCCGCCTGCCCGGGCGGGTGCGCAGGCCAGGATGCCAAGAAGCATCAGGAAAAAAGTGAGCTTGATTCGATAATCCATTGTATGAAATAAAAGAGATTCTTACAGGTTCGTCAGTTACCGGAAGGTCTGCGATTATGACGACTTTCTGTGGCTGATGACCCGGTTGCGCCCGCGACTCTTGGCGTCATACATGGCCGTGTCTGCCGCGCTCAGGAGGGTTCCCGCGTCCCAGCCCGGCTGCCACTGGGCCACGCCGATGGACACGGTGAACTGCACCGGATGGTCGTCCAGGCGGCCCTGGGTGCGGACGCGGAAGTCGTAGCGCTCAACGTCCAGGCGAATGGCCTCCGCCTTGAGCTCGGCCTCATGAAGGCTCATGTTCTTGGCCACCACCACCAGCTCCTCGCCGCCATAGCGGGCAGCAAAGCCGTGGAACTGGATGGCGTGGGCGTTGATGATCCGGGCCAGGGCGTGCAGCACGTCGTCGCCCGCCTGGTGTCCGTAGGTGTCGTTGACCCGTTTGAAGTGGTCCACGTCGATCATCATCAGGCAGAGTGCTCCGCGATTGTCCTTGCGCAGGCCCAGGACCGAGGCCTGGACATAGGCGTCCAGGGCGCGACGGTTGTGCAGCTCCGTGAGCAGGGGGTCGAAGTTGGCCGAGTGCTCCAGCATCCTGGCGCGCTCCTCCAGCTCCCTGGCCTCCTCCTTGAACTCGATGATGAGTTCCTGAAACATCTCGCGCACCTTGGACACGATGAACGAGCGGTTTTTGCCGGACCGGATGACCCCTACGGTGTGCTCCTTGAAGGCGTCGAGCTTGCGGTTCTGGCGTTCGCCGTGGCCCTGCATGGAGTCGATGATGGCGTCCATCTCGTTGACCAGCTGGACGGCCGACCGCTTCTCCTGGGTCAGGGCGTCCTCCAGCTCCAGGGCGCCGATGGTCTGCATGATGTACATGTCGAGCATGGCGGTGACCTCGTCGAGGCGGGCCGGTGACAGATCGCCTTTCGACATCTCGTCGAGGACCTCGCGCTGTATCTCCGCCTTTTTCTCGTCCGAGTAAATGGAAAGGCGCGTCAGCAGGTTGCGCACGAAGAGCACCACGGCGATCCAGTCCGGGTCGTCGGCCACGCCGAAGCGCGACAGGACCGTCGCCAATTCATCCATGGTTCTGCATGTCTTTTTCTTCATGCCCTTTCCCTGCCTGTGTCTGATGAATCTGTATCCATACTCGACCTTACGGTAGAAAATTGTGAACGGTAAAGAATAAATGATCGAAACAGGCCATGTATTCGACCTTCACGGAGGAGGGGAGCGACGGGGCGCGGCTCAGATCATGTCGGCGCCGCTGAGCACCGCCACGAACCGTTTGAAGATGGTCATGTCCACCTCTTCGCGCATCTCGTGGCGGATGAGGGTCAGGGCCTCGTATGGGGGCATGGCCTCGGCATAGGGCCGGGCCGTGGTCAGGGCGTCGTAGATGTCCGCCATGGAGATGATCCGCACGGGCAGGGGAATGGTGTCGCCCTTGAGCCCGGCGGGATAGCCCGTGCCGTCCAGCTTCTCGTGGTGAAAGAGGATGCAGTTGATGGTATTCTGGGTCATTGGCAGGTGGGCGCACATGGACACGCCGTGGACCGGGTGTTCCTTGATCACCTCGCGCTCGGACTGCGTCAGCGAGCCGCGCTTGTTGAGGATGCGCCGGGGAACCTTGGCCTTGCCCACGTCATGGAGCAGCGCCCCCAGGCCGCATTCGAAGGTCTCCGTGTCGTTCATCCCGCTGGCCTGGAAGACGGCCACGGAGTAGATGAACACGTGCATGCAGTGGGTATAGGTCTTGTAGTCGTGGGAGATGAAGGGCGCCACTGCGGCCAGGGATTTCTCCGCAGCCAGGAACCGTATGGAATTCTTGACTATTTCGGCAACGCGGCTGAAGTGCTTGGCGCGGATGGCGCTTGGCAGCTTGTGGTCGAAGATGTCCTGCATGACCACGTTGGACGCCTCGTAGAAGACCTGGGAGCGGACGTCGATGGGCAGGGTTTCATCCAGGAGGATGGTGCCGAGGTTGCGCTCGACGTACAGCTCGTACAGGGCCTTTTCCGAGCTCTGGACATACACTTCCTTGACGCCGTTGGCGTGCAGGACCTGACGGTGTCTGGCGGTGAATTTCTGGCCCGATTTGGTGTAGAGGACGAAGTCCCCTCCCTGCCAGAGGTAGACGGAAAAATCCCCCAGGACTTCCGGAAAAAGCATGACCGGGGACACGGGGAAGTAGGATACCGGGCGTGCGGCGTGGGTACTGATTCCCATTTGGGGCAACATATACCAAGCGTGTGCGGAAGGCTAGCGGAAATCGTGTGATAAACTAACGCGATAGGTTGGAATTATTATCGAATACCCGTTTTCGCAGCCGCCGTGCGTTCGAGAAGGGCGGTCACGATGGGGCGGGTGGGGATGATGCCGCGCGGCCCGGGGGCGGCCCAGGCGGCTCCGGCCATGAGTTCTGCGGCCCAGTGGCGCACGGCCGCCGGGAAGAAGCCGGGGGTGTTCAGGACGATGGCCGCCTTGGCCCGGCCGTCGTCGCGCCGGGCGGAAAAGGAGAAGTTGGAACCGTGCATGAGATGGGCGAAGCGGGCTCCGGCGATACGGACAAGGCCGAAGCCCCCGGCGGCGGCCTGGACCCAGAAGTCCCAGTCCTCGTAGGCGGTGTTGTCCCTGTACCCCTGGGACGCTTCCCAGACCCGGCGGCGGATGACAGCGGCCGGGGGCAGGATGTTCTGGGTGCGCAGCAGGTCGGGATCAAAGTCCGGCAGGGCGATGTCCGTGGCCGTGCTTTCCTCCACGTGGGTATAGTCGGTATAGGCCAGGTGCGCCTCGGGCATACGGTCCAGGGCGGTGATGCAGGCGGCCAGATAATCGTCCCCGGGAAAGTCGTCCGGGTCCAGACACAGGATCAGCTCGCCCCGCGCATGGGCAAAGCCGGCGTTGCGCACCGGGCCCGGGCGGCCGCAGTGGTCCAGCCAGAGCGCCGTGTACCCGGCCAGGGGGAGCGCCTCAAGGCTGGCGGCGGCCTGCCGGGAGTCGTCGGTCGAGCCGTCGTCCACCAGGATCAGCTCTGCCGCGCCCAGGCCCCAGGTCTGGTTGGCCAGGCTGGCGGCGAGCCTGGGGAGATAGCGTCCGTAGTTGTGGTTGGGGACGATGATGGAAAGGATCGGGCTGGTCATGCGCCGGGGAAGAGGCGGGCGAGGACCGCCTCAAGCTCCGTGAGTTCCACGGGTTTTGCAATGTAATCGTCCATTCCGCCTTCCAGAAAGACCTCCCTGTCGCCCGCCATGGCGTGGGCCGTGATGGCGATGATGGGGATGGCCGGATCGATGGTCGCCCCGGCCTTGCCGTCGCGGATCAGCCGGGTGGCCTGTATGCCGTTCATTCCAGGCATCTGGATGTCCATGAACACGCCGTCGAAGGGGTGGCTTTCAAGGAGCTTGATGGCCTCGTCGCCGTTGCCCGCGGTCTGCACCGTGTGGCCCAGCATGGTCAGCATGCGGGCGACCATGAGCCGGTTGACCCGGTTGTCTTCCACCACCAGCAGTTGCAGGTCCGTGCGCGAGGGTCCTGCCGCGTCGCTGTCCCGGTGGGCGGCTCGTGCCGCGTCGGTGGCGTCGTCGAAGTCGAGGGCGACGTACAGGGACGTGCCATGGCCGGTCATGCTGTCCATGCACAGGGAGCCGCCCAGCAGCCCCACCAGCCGTTTGACGATGCCAAGGCCCAGGCCGGAGCCCTGATGACGGCGAACGTAGGAGCCATCCACCTGGGTGAAGGGCTCGAAGATGAGCTCAAGCATCTCGTCGGGGACGCCGATGCCCGTGTCCTCCACGGTGAAGAGCAGGCGGGTTTTCCCGGTCTTGCCGTTCCTGCCCAGCGAGTGGGTCGAGATGGTGATCGAGCCCTGGTCCGTGAACTTGACGGCGTTGCCCACCAGGTTGAAGAGAATCTGGCGCAGCCGGCTCTTGCCGCCGGTGAGTATGTCCGGCGTGTCGGCAAAGAGGCTGATGCGCAGGTCCAGCCCCTTGTCCCTGGCATCGCCCCGGAAGGTGTCGAACACCTCTTCGAGGAAAGGGGAGAGGCTGAAGGTCTCGGTGATGATTTCCAGTTTTCCGGCCTCGATCTTGGAGAAGTCGAGGATGTCGTTGATGATGGCCAGCAGGTTGCGGCCGGAGGACAGGGCCGTGTCCACGAAATCGCGTTGCTCGGGGTCGAGCCGGGTGGTCTGGGCCAGCTGGAGCATGCCCAGGACCCCGTTGAGCGGGGTGCGGATCTCGTGGCTCATGTTGGCCAGGAATTCGCTTTTGGACCGGCTGGCCGCCTCGGCCTGTTCCTTGGCGTTGAGCAGGTCGCGCTCGTTGGCCTTGCGTTCGATGGCCAGGGCCACCTGCTCCGAGACGGCGGTGAGCATGTTCGCGTCCCGGGCGGTGTACTGGTAGGGATTGACGTATGACTGGACGGCCATGACCCCCACAACCTCGCCCTTGATCTTGAGCGGCACGCCCAGCCAGACCTGACAGGGTGTGCCCACTGTTTCGTCCGGCGCGAATCCCTTGCTTGCGAGGAACTCGCTGCGCACCACGCGGTCGACGGGCAGGGAATCCAGGTCTCCCGGTCCGGGAACGTCCATAAGGGCAAGCTCCCTGCTGGTGACTATCAGGGGTTTGCCGGTGCGCACCACCTCCACGGAAAAGCTGCACCGGGCGGTGTCGGTAAGACTGATGACCTGTCCCTGGTGGTCCACGGTCTCGTCCTGGATGTAGGAAAATTCGAGGTGGGTACGCCGCTTGTCGAGCAGGGCGATGAAGAAGTTGGAGGCCTCCATGTTCTCGTCGAGGATGGCGTGGATGCGCCGATAGAGGTCGGGCAGGTCCGAGGTGGTGCTGATCGCGTTGGAGATGCGGTAGAGCATGGCGGCCACGGTTTCGTTGTACTGGCGCGCGGTGATGTCCCTGGTCACGGTGGCCACGTGGGTGACCTCATTGGTCTCGCTCCAGTAGGGCGACATGGTTACTTCGTAGTACCTGCGGCCGGAAACCGGGAAGGAGAACCACTGGCGATAGGTCACGTTGCGGCCCGACAGGCAGGCGTCCAGGCGCGGCCGGATGGACTCCTCGAAGACGTCCCGGCCCCAGAGCTCTGCGGTGTGGTGGCCGATGACGGCACTCTCGGGCTTGCCGTGGTGGTCCAGATAGGCCTCGTTGGCGGCTTCGAGGACGTAGGCCCGGTTGATCAGGGTCATCATGTCCTGGGACGCGCTGGCGATGAACTGGAACTTGCGCAGGGACTCCTCAAGGTCCTTGCGGGATGTAATGTCCCAGAAGGAGATGAAGATCGCCTCGCGGTCGTCGAGGTCCATGAAGGTGGCGGAGGCCTGGACCCAGAACCGCGTGCCGTCCGCCCGGATCATCTCCATCTCGACGTTGTCCAGCCGCTTTTCCTGCCGGATGTGGTCCAGGAGGTCCACGCGCGCCTGGTCGTCCGCGTAAAACCCTTTGGTGGGCATGCCCTCCACCGCGTCCGGGGTCAGGCCGAACTGATGGGCGCCCCGGGTGTTGCAGAACAGGACCATGCCCCTGGCGCTGTCGATGACGATGATGGGCAGGGGCGCGGCTTCGAGGATGGAGCGGAACCGCTCCTCGCTCTTGCGCAGCTTTCGGGCGATCTCCTTCTGGCGCGAGATGTCGGTGAGCACGCCGACCAGGCCGCCCGGAGTGCCGTCGGGATTGTTGAATACCGCCTTGCGGATCAGGATGTCGCGTTCGATCCCGTTGAACCGGGTGGTCTTTTCGTATTCCTGCAGGCCGCCGCTGGCTAACAGCTCGCGGTCCTTGCTGAGGAACAACTCGGCCTCGCCGGGCGGTGCGAACTCGTCCACCGTCCGCCCGATGACCTGGGCGCGGGGCATGCCGGAGAATTCCTCCCACGCCTTGTTGCAGCCGAGATAGCGGCCGTTCATGTCCTTGTAGAAAATCTGATTGGGGACCGCGTCGATAACGGTCTGGAGGAAGGCGAGCTGGTTGGCCAGGGTGTCTTGGGTGCGGCGGTGCTCCTCTATCTCGAAGGCGAGACGGGCGCGCTGGGCCGTGAGGTAGGAGGCGCGCTCAAGCCCCTTGAACAGCGCCTGGTCCAGCTCCGTGAGGAGCGAGGAGCCCTTGGGCACGAAGTCCCACGCCCCGCGTCGCACGGCCTTGACCGCGTCCTCCCCCTTGGCCGAGACCACGATGAGGGGGATCTCGTCGGTCCTGTCCGCCATGTTGGCCAGCACGGCCAGGCCGTCCATGTCGGGCAGGCCCAGGTCCAGAAGCACGGCGTCGAACCGTTTTTCCAGAAAAAGCTCAAGGCCGATCCTGCCGTTTTCCGCACCGGTCGTCTCATATCCCTTGCCCGCGAGGTGTCGGGCAACCAGTTCCAGAAACTCGGCGGAGTCGTCTATGATCAGAATGCGCTTGGGTTTCAATGCGCGGCCCTCCTGGCAGTCGTGCCTTCCATATATCCCATTGTTCGGCAAACAGGAAGAAAGATATGATAATGTGCGTGACCCGCCTGTTCGGGGGTCATTGTGTCCGGGGGGCGTTTGGGGTAGATGAAACGGATAACCCTTACCCTCCGGGAGTCATCTGATGCGATCCTTTCTCTTTGCCCTGGCCCTGGCCGTCCTCTTCATCGCCTCCCCGGTCCGGGCCCATGCTCTCCGAGGGCAAGGCCGTGGGCATCGACGTGGAAGCGGTGACCGAGGCCGCGCGCCGGTCCGGCCTGGACATCACGATCCTGCTCAGGCCATGGGGCGAGATGGTCTCCATGCTCAAGTCAGGCGAGTGCGACGGCGCGTTTTCCTTCTTCCGCGATCCCGAGCGGGAGCAGTATGCCACGTTCCTTGAGGCCGCGCCCATCCACTACAGCGATTACGTTTTCTTCACCAAGGTGGGCGACAAGTTCTCCTTCCGTTCCTACGACGACCTGGCCGGGAAGACCGTCGGCCGCGTCAAGGGGACGGCGCTGGGCGACGAGTTCGAGTCCGCGGTGACCGCAGGCACGATGACCCTGCGTGAATACCCGGACCGCGCCGCCGCCCTGGGGGGGCTCATCGGCGACGAGATCAGCGCCTTTGCGGACAACATAGACGCCACCTACAACCGGCTCAAGACCATGGGCATGACCAGCTCAATTGTCTACCTCCCCAAGAAGATCATCTCACAGAAACCGGCCTACGTCGTCCTTTCCCGCGCCTCCGCCCATCCCGGCAAGGCCGAGGCCGGGCAACGGATAGAGCGCGCCCTGGACCAGATGCGCAAGGACGGGACCTACAACGCCATAGCCCACCGCTACCTCCTGCGCTTCTGATTGGCTCCGGCCTGGACGGCGCTGGCGGGACCGCGCGGGCGAGACGGTGCGTCTGGCCCGGCGCGTCGATGCGTCCGGTGTTCGGCGATGCGCGCTTGTGATGCGCGTTCTCCGGCGTGGATTGGGCCTTTCGTTATTCCGCAGGGGCAACGGGGAGGGTGAAGATGAATTTGCTGCCCTCGCCGGGGGTGCTTTCCACCCAGATGTAGCCCTTGTGGTCCTCGATGATCTGTTTGCAGATGGGCAGGCCCAGGCCCGTGCCCTTGGGCCGGTCCGCCAGGCTCAGCTGGCCCTGGGTGAACTTGTCGAAGATGGCGGCCTGCTGCTGCTCCGGGATGCCGATGCCGGTGTCCGTGACGCTGACGCGGATGTGCTCGCCGATCAATCTGGCGCGGCAGGTGACGCTGCCTTTTTCCGTAAATTTCGCGGCGTTTGAGAAGAGGTTGACCATGACCTGGATCAACCGGTCGCGGTCGCCCGTGATCTGGGGCAGGCCGGGGGCGACCTCGTCCAGGAGCATGATGTCCGTGGACTGGAACAGGGCGGACGAGGAATCCATGCCGGGCCGGATGAAGTCCTTGGGCGAGAGCCGTTCCATGCGGTAGTCCACCTTGTCCGCTTCGAGCTTGGCCAGGTCCAGGACGTCATTGATGAGTGAGGTCAGCCGTTCGCCTTCCGAGGCGATGATGTCGATGTTTTTCTTGATGCGGCTGATCTCCTTGAGCAGCTTCGGGTCGCTGTCGTGATTCACGGCCGGGAAAACCTTCTCCACCAGTTTCTTGCGGATGATCTTGGCAAAGCCGATGACCGAGGTCAGCGGTGTGCGCAGCTCATGGGAGACAATGGATAGGAACTCGGTCTTGGCGCGGTTGGCGCGGTCCAGCTCCCTGGTGCGCTCGCGGACCCTGATCTCCAGCTCGTCGTGGCTCTTCTTGAGGGCTTCCTCGTTGCGCTTCCTTTCTGATATGTCGCGGGCCACGATGACGGCCTGGCGTTCGTCGTTGTGCTCGACGATGCGCAGGGTTATCTCCACGGGGACCGATGTGCCCCCGGTCGCGCCGGGCTGCCTGAATTCGGTCTCTATATTCAGTGTCTCGTTGGAGATGTTGAAGATATTGCTCGCGTAGCGGGCTATGTGCCCGGGCAGCAGCGCCTTGAAGGACAGTCCGTGAAGGTGTTCGGCCTGGCAGCCGAGCATGGCCAGGGTGGAGCCGGAAAAATCGATGATGATGCCGGTTTCGGCATTCACCACGAAGATGGCGTCGCTGACCCGGTCGAGCAGGGCGCGAAACCGTTCCAGCTCGTCCAGGCGGTTCCTCAGCTCCGGGTAGTAACTCTTGCTGAGGGACCGCTTGCCGAGGCCGATGAGCTTTTCCCGTTCCGCGTTCGGGTCCGGCGGAGGCCGGTCAGCACGCCTTTTCATAAATGCCGATGACCTCGCTGGCCGTTGGTTGCTTCGGGTTGGTGAGCATGCAGGCATCGGCCAGGGCGTTTTCGGCCAGCAGGGGCAGGTCCGCCTTGGTCATGCCGAGCTCGCACAGGGTGTGGTGCACGCCTGCCTCGCGCTTGAGGCTGCGCACGGCCTCCAGGGTCTGCTGGCGGATTTCGTCTTCTCCCGCCCCATAAGCTATATCGGCGCCCAGGGCGTTGCCCAGGAGCCGGAATTTCTCCGGGCAGGCATCCATGTTGAAGTCTACGACGTGGTCCAGGAGGATGGCGTTGCACAGGCCGTGAGGCAGGTCCAGAAGCCCGCCCAGGCTGTGGGCCATGGCGTGGACCGCGCCCAGGATGGCGTTCGAGAAGGCGAGGCCCGCATAGGTCGAGGCGAGCATCATGCCGGTGCGCGCCTCCAGGTCGCCGGGGTCCGCAATGGCGCGGAGCAGGTGGCGGTGGATCAGGCGCACGGCCTCCAGGGCGTTGAGGTCGGTGATGGCCGAGCTGGCGTTGGAGACGTAGGCCTCCACGGCGTGGGTCAGGGCGTCCAGGCCGGTATGCGCCGTCAGTTCGGCGTCCATGGTCATGGTCATGGCCGGGTCGATGAGGGCCACGTCCGGGATCATGGTCTTGGAAACGATGGCGATCTTCACCTTGCGGCCGGTGTCGTTGACGATGCAGAACTGGGAGATGTCCGCGGCCGTGCCCGCCGTGGTGGGGATGCAGATGAGCGGCGGTCCGGGCCGGTCCACGTTGTCCACGCCCTCGAACTCGAGCACGTGGCGGTCATTGGTGCAGACGATGCCGATGGCCTTGGCGCAGTCCATGGGGCTGCCGCCGCCCACGGCCACGATGGCGTCGCACCCTTCGCTGCGGTAGACCTCAGCCCCGGCCATGACTTCGGAGTCCCGGGGATTGGGCGTCACGTCGGAGTAAACGGCGCAGGCGACTCCCTCGGCCCGGAGGCTGTCCACCACCTGGCCGGAAAGCCCCAGGCGGTCGATGACCGGGCCGGCGACCACCAGGGCCTTCTTGACGGAAAAGTTCGCTGCATACTGGCCGATGAGCGCCGCCGCTCCGGGGCCGAAGACGAATTCCGGGGCAACGAATTTTCTGAGTTCGGCAAGGGATGGGTCGGGCATGATGTTAATTCCTGTGACGTTCCAACACGGTTGGGTGCGCATGTGCTGACAAGTGTCAGAATACTCTCTTTCTTCATACCGTATGGCAACGGTCATGTAAAACCCGTTATAAAGAAAGAATGTCGGGTTCCCGGGTTGGCGCGGTCGACGGCAGGCCTCCATGTGAGGACAGTATTCGCCGAAGGCGAGAATGGGATTCCAAAGGGTTGCAACCCTTTGGCCGCCGGAGGCGAAATCACCTGACAAATCCGCCGAGGGCGGTTTCCGCTTTTGATTGCAATACTTATAGAAAACGCCTTGGTCCCCGGGCGGGGGGTCAGGCTTGCGCCATGAGCAGGAGCAGCCCGTCCAGTTCGTCGGCCAGGGTCTTCAGGGCGGCCGCTGTCTCGCCTCTGCGGCCGCATTCCGCCTCCATCCGGGCGGCGCTGCGCGCTGCGGCGGTTGCGCCGATGGAGGTGCAGACGGCGGCGATGGTGTGGGCCAGGACCGCGCCGTCCTCGCAGTTGCCCGAGGCGACCGCCTGGCTCAGCTCGCCATACATCAGGGTCAATTCGTTGCGCGCCGTTTCAAGGAACCCACGGCTCAGGGCTTCGTCCAGACCCAGGTGCTCGGTGGCCCGGGCCGGGGTCCAGGAGGGCTGCATGTCCCCTTCGGCCTTGGCTTTTTTGCGGGGAGCCGGGGCAAGGGGCGCTGCTTCGGGAGAAGTGTGTGCGCTCCTGGTTTGCGCTGCGCTTCCGGCGGGAGCGGCCCGTCCTGCCAGTCGGTTGATGATCAGGCCCAGCTCGGCGAAGTCCACGGGCTTTGAGACGTAGTCGTCCATGCCCGCCTCAAGGCTCATGTCCCTGAACTCCTTGAGGGCGTGGGCCGTCACCCCGACGATGGGGATGTTCGGATCGGGGATGGAGCCGCCCGGCTCGGCCAGGCGGATGGCCTTGGTGGTGGAGACGCCGTCGAGCACGGGCATCTCGATGTCCATGAGGATGAGGTCGAAGGGTTCCCGTTTGAGCATTTCGAGCACTTCAAGGCCCGTCTTGGCTACCGAAAAGGAGCAGCCCATCTCTTCGAGCCGCAGGGTGGTGATCATGATGTTGACGTCGTTGTCCTCGGCCACGAGGATGTGGAAGGGGCAGTTGGGTGTGGCGGACTGACCGGCCCGTGGCTCGGAAGGCGTGGGACAGGACACGCCCGGCTCGAACCAGACCGTGAAGGCGAAGGCGCTTCCCTTGCCCACGGCGCTGGTGACGGCTATGTCGCCGCCCATCAGCCCTATGAGCTGCTTGCAGATGGCCAGCCCCAGGCCTGTGCCGCCAAAGGCGCGGGTGGTCTGGGAGAAGCTCTGGAAGATGGTGTCCATGAAGCTCTCGGGGATGCCGATGCCGGTGTCCTCCACCTCGAAGCGGACGCCCAGACTGCGTTGGTCCGCGTCGCGCTCCGGGTCGGGCGCGGCGGGGCCCATGCGGACAGTGACGCTCCCCTGGTGGGTGAACTTGATGGCGTTGCCCACCAGGTTCATGAGCACCTGGCGCAGGGACAGGGGGTCGCCCTTGACGCAGGCGGGCGTGCCCGGGGCCAGGTCCATGACCAGGTCGAGGCCCTTCTGCCTGGCCTGCATCTCGAACCCCCGAACCGTGGTCCTGACGTGGAAGGGCAGGTCGAAGTCCACCCGGTCGAGGTGGAGCTTGCGCGCCTCGATCTTTGAGAGGTCGAGGATGTCGTTGATGATGTTGAGCAGATGCTGGGCCGAGTCCATGACTGTTTTCAGATAGTCGCGCTGTTCGTCATTCAGATCGGTCTGCAAGGTGATGTCGGTCATGCCCACGATGGCGTTCATGGGGGTCCGTATCTCGTGGCTCATGGCGGCCAGGAACTCGCTTTTGGCGCGGTTGGCCGCCTCGGCGTCCTCGCGGGCGCGCATGAGGTCGTCCCGGGTCCGGCGCTGGGCCGTGATGTCGTCCCATGCCCAGATGACGCCCTTGTCCAGGCTGGAGCGGTCCACGGCCTTGGCATACATGCGGCACCAGACCGTGTTGCCCGTACTGTCGAGGAAGGCCTGCTCGGTGTTGAACTCGCCCGTTCGGGAGAGGGCTTCGCGGGCGGTGCGGGTGAAGTCGTTCAGCGCGTCGTCGGATGAAAGGAGCGTGGACAGCTCGCTCCCCACAAGCTCCTCGGGAGTGCGGCCGAAGATTTCCGCGCCGCGCTTGTTTATGGTCACCAGCCTGCTCCCCCGGGACATGGCGATGCCCATGAGGGAGTTTTCGAGGATCGCCTCGAACTTTGACAGGGACTGGCGGATCCTGTTCTCGGACTCCTTGCGCACGGTGATGTCGCGGACGTTGGCAAGGATGGCTTCCTGCCCGTGGAAGACGATGCGGTTGAGATAGACCTCGACGTCGAATTCCGTGCCGTCGTGGGGGCGTCTGGCCTTCCACTCGAAGTATTGCGGCTCGCCGTTGATGACCGATCGCCAGATGGACGAGAGGCGGTAGGTTGCGTTGTCGCGGCTTGAGATGTCGCGGGCGATGGATGTCTCGTCGAGCTCGCCCGGCGCGAGGTCGTACATCTTGAGCATGCGCGCGTTGGCTTCGAGGATGCGGCCCGTGGCGTCGTGGATGAAGATGGCGTCGTGGGAGGCGTCGAACACGGTGCGCAGGGCTTCCACGGTCTCCTTGACCTCGCCCGTGCGTTCGCGCACGCGGTCCTCCAGGGATTGGTGGGTCCGGCGCAGCTCCTTTTCCGCCCGTCTGCGCCGGGAGGTGCTGGCGGCCAGGGCAAAGATGATCACCATCTGGACCAGGGTGAAGACCGTGCCGAACCAGACGAGGTCGGTATGCTCCGAGTAGAAGGAGCGTGGACGGTTGATGATCTCGCTGTTGTCCGGGAGCTTGTCCATGCTGACGCGGAAGGCGCGCAGCCGCGAGTAGTCGAACATGGGCTTTGACGCTATCTCGCGGACCACGGGGATGTCCTTCGGGTCGCGGCCCGCCAGGACGTGCAGGGCGATCTGGGCCATGATCTGGCCCTGGGTGTAGCCCGAGGTGAGCATGCCGCCCACGATGCCGTGGTCCAGGTCGAAGTCGAAGAGGCCGTAGATGGGCACGCTGGCCCGTGCGGCCACGGCCCTGAGGGCCTCCGCCGTGTCGTAGAACCGGCCGTCGGGGTCGCGGAAGAAGACGCTGTAGAGGATCAGCGTGTTGCGGGGGAGCGTCTCCACCCGGGTCAGGATATCGGAGAGGGTCAGCTCTGTCGGGGCCGTGACCTTCACCTCCGGGGCGAAGCTGCCCAGGTCTGACTTCACGGATTCGGCGATGACGCGGCCCGAGGGGGTGGAGTCGCTGACCACGAAGACCGACTCGGTGTCAGGGTGCAGATTGAGCGCCCACCACAGGGTTCCCCTGATGTCCAGGGTCTCGGCCACGCCGGTGAACAGGGGATGGTCGGCGATGAGATCGTCCCGGAAGAAGTTGACCCCGCTGAAAATGACCGGAATCCCGGGGAACAGCTCGTCGTGAAAGCGGCGCATGAAATCGAAGGCGTTGTTGTCCGTGACCATGATCAGGTCCAGCTTCGCGCCCCGGTATTTGTGGGCGAAGACGTCGCGCATCTGCAGGGCGAAGTGTTCCGTGAACTCCGTCCGCTTGGTGTCCATGTTCTCCACATGCAGGATGATGCCGGTCTCGTCCGGCCGGAGCACGTCCGTCAGTCCCCGGAAGATGTCCTCGTTCCAGACGAAGTTCTGGTGGTAGGAGTTGAGCAGCAGGATCTGCTTGCGCTTGATGGGCCGGGCGTCGGCCGTGGTTCCGGCGACCGGGGCGAGGAGCGCCAGCAGCAGGGCCGCGGTCAGGAGGCAACCCGGCAGATGGAGACGAAACAGACGAATCATTGTGATACCCGTAATCCCAGTTAGGGCATCCCTACCAAATACCGGGTACTTAATAAAGAGTACCGAGGCCCTCAGGGAGTGTTTCGGGGCGAATTCAGGTTATAAATCGTCGCCTGAGGCACGTTTTTGTCCGTCGATTTGACTCAAGTCATGTTTTTTTTGGTACTGGGGGGGTATTCCTTGTCTCGCCAACAGGAATCAACCAGCAAAAAGGAGGCGACTCATGTTTTGTTATCAATGTGAACAGACGGCCAAAGGCGGCTGCACCAAGGCCGGAGTCTGCGGAAAGACCGACAGCACGGCAACCCTGCAGGACCTGCTCCTGTACCTGACCAAAGGACTCTCCCAGGTGGCCGTGGCCGCCCGCACGGCGGGCGTTACCGACTCCCGCGTCAACCGGTTCATCGTCGAGGCGGTCTTTTCCACCCTGACCAACGTCAATTTCGACGATGCCCGCTTCGTGACCCTCATTGAGGAATGCGTTGCCCTGCGCGACGGGCTCAAGGCCCGCGTGGCCGGGGTGACCTTTGACGGACCGGCCGTTCTGGTTCCTGCTTCCGGCCTCGACGCGCTGGTGGCCCAGGGCAAGCAGTTCGGCGTGGAGAACGACCCGGAGACCAACCCGGACCTCAAGTCCCTCAAGCAGACGCTGACCTACGGCCTCAAGGGCGTGGCCGCCTATGCCGACCATGCCGCCATCCTGGGCCACGAGGACGAGGCGCTCCATGCCTCTATCCAGGAGCTGCTGGTGGCCACCCTGTCCACGGACCTAACTCTGGCCCAGTGCGTGGAGGCGGCCCTTGAGTGCGGCCGGGTCAACATCCGCGCCATGGAGCTGCTCGACGCGGCCAACACCTCCACCTACGGCCACCCCGAACCCACCGAGGTCAAGCTCGGCGCCACCAAGGGCAAGGCCATCCTGGTCTCCGGCCATGACCTCAAGGACCTGGCAACCCTGCTGAAGCAGACCGAGGGCACGGGCATCAATGTCTATACCCACGGCGAGATGCTGCCCTGCACCGCCTATCCCGAGCTGAAGAAATACCCCCACCTGGCCGGTCATTACGGCACGGCCTGGCAGAACCAGAAAAAGGAATTCGCCGAGTTCCCCGGCGCCATCTTGATGACCACCAACTGCATCCAGAAGCCCACCACCTACATGGACGCCATCTTCACCACCGGACTGGTGGGCTGGCCCGGCGCGGTCCACGTTCCCAACGGCGACTTCACCCCGGTCATCGAGAAGGCCCTGTCCATGGACGGCTTCCCGGCCGATACGGACAAGGGGACGGTCATGACCGGTTTTGCCCGCAACGCGGTAATGTCCGTGGCCGGAACGGTCATTGACGCGGTCAAGTCCGGGGCCATCAGGCACTTCTTCCTGGTGGGCGGCTGCGACGGCGCCAAGCCGGGCCGCAACTACTACACCGAGTTCGTGGAAAAGACCCCCAATGACACCGTGGTCCTGACCTTGGCCTGCGGCAAGTTCCGCTTCTTCGACAAGAAGCTCGGAGACATCGGGGGCATCCCCCGCCTGCTCGACGTGGGCCAGTGCAACGACGCCTACTCCGCCGTGCAGATCGCCCTGGCCCTGGCCAAGGCCTTCGACTGCGGGGTCAACGAGCTGCCCCTGTCCCTGGTCCTGTCCTGGTACGAGCAGAAGGCCGTGGCCATCCTGCTCTCCCTGCTGGCCCTGGGCATCAAGGACATCCGCCTCGGACCCACCCTGCCCGCGTTCATCACCCCCAACGTCCTCAACTATCTGGTCGAGAACTACAACATCGCGCCCATCTCCACGCCCGACGAAGACCTCAAGGCCATCCTCGGCTAGACGCGCGAGAGCACGCATCACCGACCGCCCGGTCCGGCTTCTGCCGGGCCGGGCGGTTTTTCTTGTGTCCGCTACGCGACAGACCGCAATGGCCTTGCTGTGTGAGCAATACATCTTAATTGTTGGGGAAAAGACGGTTATCGCGGTCTTTGAACACAGCCGACCGCAACGAGATACAGCAGGGAATGCCCCTCGGGCAGGGCCAGGAGCTGGGCGGCCTCCTGGTCGAAGAACGCGCCGATGCCGCATGCGCCGAGGTTTTTTGCCGTGGCCCCGAGATAGGCGAGGTGGCCCAGCCGACCCGCCTCCATGTGGGCGTGGCGGTAGGCGCGCGGCCCGCAGCGGTGCTCCAGGGTGGCGAGGTCGGCGGTGAAGACCATGTGCATTGCCGCGTTCTCCAGCCAGCCCTGGTCGAGGCAGACGCGGGCCGACCGGGTCAGGAGGGAACCGCCCGCCAGCCGTGCGGCGGTGCAGTGGGCGCGGTGCAGGGCGTGAAGCCCCGCGGGCAGGCCGCTGGCCGGGGCGGCCAGGAATCCCGTGTGCACGGCCCCGGTGCATTCCGGGGCGCGGTCGAGGCAGAGCAGGCCGAGGATATCCACCAGGTCTCGCGTGGGTGCGTCGCGCGGCACAAAGTCCCGGCGCGAGCGGCGGGCCATGACCGTGGCCGCGGTGGAGGCGGGCAGCGACGGCGGGAGCAGGGGGGTGGCGTTGTCCCCGGGGGCGGGCCGCCGGTCCATGGGACAGCGGGCAAAACTTGCGGTGATGCGGTGGGCCTCCAGCAGTTCGGGCGGCGGCTCGGGCCGGGGTGCGCTCCGGCTGAAGTCCGGCAGGTCGTCCGCCGTGGCCTGTGGCGGCACTGCCCAGGCAGTGTCCGCAGTGCAGCCCAGGGCGTGGACCTGGACCAGGCTTCCCTCCAGCAGGGGGTCGACGGCGAGCATGTCGTCCAGGGCCGTGTCGTCAAAGTCGTAATCGAGAATCCCGCCCAGGCCATGGATTCCGGCGGCCACCAGCAGGCTCTGGGCCATGTGCCCGGCGTCGAGCAGACAGTAGCGGTAGGCGCGCGGGCCATACTTCCATCCGCTGCGGTGAAAGACGGAGGTCAGGACGAACCGGGCCATGGGGCCGTCCCCCTCCCCCCGCTCAAAGACCGACCCCCGCCGCAGCAGGCTCATGGAATGGCTGAAAGGGGAATAGTGATACAGTCCGTCATCCATTCCGATGACGTTTTGTACGGCAAGGTACAGCTCCGTGGGGTAGAGAGCCCCGGCGGAGGGCACGGTGCGGAAGTGGAAAACCGAGCCGTTTGCCAGGGTGTGCATACGGCTGATGCCCGCGGCCAGGCTGCAGGTGGCGGCCAGCAGACCGGCAAGGTCGGCCCGGTCTGGCGGGGTCCGTGGTTCTCTGGCCCGGTCGAGGGGGATGTCCGGCAGGTCCGTCTCCACCCCGGTGGTCACAACGGGCACGCCCCGATACAGCTTGAAGGGCATGGGCCTGTTGGCCTGGTTCGGGGGACGGCCCGTGATGCTGCCGCGCCGGTGCGAGGTCAGTTCGTGATAATCCAGTATCGACTGCATCGGGTCGCGCCTCCCCCGGTTCCTGCCTGTGCCTGTTGGGATGGGCCCACCCTAGCACAGCCAGCGCCGTTGGCAAGAGTCCATCGGAGCGCGTGCCCCGAGCGCATTGATTTTTCTGTTGGTTTGGGCGATATCAATTATTACAAAGCAGAGGTGAAGCCATGCCCGACAACCAGTTCACGTGCGAAGACAGCGCCGTCCTGACGATTCTCAAGACGAGCGACGAGGTCAACCAGCTCAAGGATGTCGACACCATTCTTGACAAGATTCTCTATGAATCCAGGCGATTCGCCAATGCCGATGCGGGTTCGATCTTCCTCGTGGACAAGGGGAACCTGATCTTCAGCTACGTGCAAAACGAAACCCTGTTCAAGGGGGAGTCGTCCAACGCCGCCCTGTATCACAACTTTGCCATTCCCATCAGCGAACAGTCCATCGTCGGCTATGCGGCCAAGACCCGCAAGGCACTGGTCATCGACGATGCCTACGAGCTGGACCCCACCCTGCCCTTTGCCTTCAACAAGTCCTTTGACGAGAAGTCCGGCTACCGGACAACGAGCATGCTGACCATCCCGCTCATTGCCCAGGAGAGCCGGCTGGTGGGGGTCATGCAGCTGATCAACGCCCGCAACGACATGGGCAGGGTCGGTCCCTTCAGCGCCGACGCCCAGACCTATATCCCGCTCTTTTGCAACAATGCCTCGGTGGCCATCGAGCGCGGCATCATGAACCGCGAGCTGATCCTACGCATGATGCAGATGGCCGAGCTGCGCGACCCCACGGAGACCGGGGCCCACGTCCAGCGCGTGGGGGCCTACTGCGCCGAGATATATGGAACATGGGCCGCCCGCAGGAAGCACTCCGCCAAGGAGATAAAACGGGCGCGGGACAACCTGCGCCTCGCCGCCATGCTCCACGACGTGGGCAAGGTCGGCATCTCCGACAACATCCTCAAGAAACCGGGCAAGCTCACCGACGAGGAGTTTGACGCCATCAAGTGGCACACCATCAACGGGGCCAGGCTCTTCAAGAACCAGACCTCTGACCTGGACGCCATGAGCAGCGACATCGCCCTGTGCCACCACGAGAAATGGGCAGGCGGCGGCTATCCCGGAAAGGTCGTCCCGGGCCTGTGGTCGCCGGACGCCCGCATGGGAGAATCCCTGAGCGGTGAGGATATCCCGCTGGCGGCCCGCATCTGCGCCGTGGCGGACGTGTACGACGCCCTGTCATCCCCTCGGTCCTACAAGGACCCCTTTCCCGACGAAAAATGCCTGGCTATTCTGGAAAAGGACGCGGGAACCCTCTTCGATCCCGAGGTTGTCGAGATCTTCATCGAAATCTTCGACGTCATCAAGGCGATCCGGGACAAGTTCAAGGAAACAGTGAAAATATGACCAAGGCAAGCACAATACAGGCAGTCAAACTCTATGACATGATCGATCCGGCTGATGGCGAATGCGTCCTGCGCGAGACCGAGGACTGCCTTCGGGAGTTCTTCCCCGACTATGACGCCACGCTGTTCGGCAAGGCCTTTGCCGACGTGCAGCAGCTTTTCTTCGGCCAATATCCCGGCTACCGCGGCAGCAACACCAAGTACCATGATTTCGAACATACCTGCTCCGTGGTGCTGGCCCAGGCGCGGCTCATCTTCGGCGCCATGGCCGAGGGCGTGGTCTTCACGGAGCGCGAGGCGGTCAAGGGGCTCCTGGCCAGCCTGTATCACGATGTGGGGCTGATCCAGACCGAGGACGACACCACCGGGACCGGGGCCAAATACACCGTGGGCCACGAGGAGCGCTCCATCCAGTTCATGCGCCAGAACCTGAACGGCTCCCTGCCCTGCGAGGACATCGAGGACATAGCCGACTGCATCCGCTGCACTATCCTGGCCATGTCTCCGGCAAAGATATCCTTTCGTTGCGGTACAATGCGCATGATGGGCTGGTTCCTGGGCAGCGCGGATCTCCTGGCCCAGATAGCTGACCGCTATTACCTGGAGAAGCTCCTCATGCTCTTCGAGGAGTTCAAGGAAGCCCGGCTGCCCGGCTACGACACGGCCTTTGACCTGCTGCTCAAGACGCGCAACTTCTATCAGGATGTGGCCCGCAAGCGGCTGGATCACGACCTGGGTCAGGTGGACCGCTACATGCGCCCCTATTTCAAGCGGCGCTGGAACGTGGACCAGGACCTCTATGCCGCCGCCATCCACCGCAATCTGGATTACCTGGACACCATCGTGGCCGGGTGCGACGACGACATCGACTGCTTCATGCGGGGGCTTCGGCGTAACGATCTTCTCTGATCCGGCCGGGGCGCAGTCGGCACTGTCCGCGAGTGATAATCATTTGATGGGCTGGGCGGGCATGGTATAGGCACGAAAGGAGTTCCCCCCATGGTAGCAGACAGTTCCCTTTACGAATCCATCTTCGTGGCGCGACAGCCCGTGTTCGCCTCGGACGAGTCAATCTGGGGCTACGAGCTGTTGTTCCGTTCCGGCGAGGACAATGTGGCCGTCATCACCGACGAGTCCCAGGCAACGTCCTCCGTCATTGCGGACGGCATGGCCATGGCCATGGAAGGGATGCCCGCCGGAAGCCGGTTCCTGATCAATTTCCCCGAGCAGATGCTGCTGGACGGCGTGGGCTTTGCCCTGGCGCGCGAAAACTGCGTGGTTGAGATCCTGGAGAACGTCAGGCCGACCGGGGCGGTGCTCGCAGCCATCCGCAAGCTCAAGGATGCCGGGTATACCATCGCGGTGGACGACTACTTCGGCCAGCCCGAGTTGCGCGCCTTTCTCGAACTGGCGGACATAGTCAAGGTCGACATCCTCCAGCTCGGGGCCGACCCGGAGCGCATCCGCAGCACCGTGGCTGAGCTGAGCGGGACGGGCGTCACCCTGCTGGGCGAGAAAGTGGAGGACGACGAAACCTTCCGCACCCTCCGGGACATGGGATTTTCCCTGTTCCAGGGGTTTTTCTTCAGCAAACCGGTGATCATCCCCGGCAAGAAGCTGACCTCATTCGAGACCACCAAGCTCCAGCTCCTGAGCGAGCTGGCAAAGCCGGAGTTCGAGCCCAGACGGCTGGCCGAGATTCTGCAATCCGACCCCAACCTCAGCTATCGCCTCTTCCGCTACATCAACTCCGTGGGGTTCGGCCTGCGGCAGAAGGTCACCTCGCTCAAGCGCGGCATCGACATGATGGGCATGATCCAGGCCAAGCAATGGCTCAGCGCCGTGGTTCTGGCCGACCTCAACCCGGCGCCGCGCGCGGGCGAGCTGGCGGTCATGGCCGTCCAGCGGGCCAAGTTCCTCGAAGCCATCTGCGTGGAAACGGGCCACTCCAAGACCTGCCAGCCGGACGCCCTGTTCATTTCCGGGCTGTTCTCGCTCCTGGACGCCATGCTCGGGGTGCGCATGGACGACATCCTCACCCGGCTTCCCCTGGACGAGAGCATCGTCAAGGGACTGACCGGCAAGGGCGACATCCATGACCTGCTCTCGCTGGCCCACAGCTACGAGCACGGCCACTGGGCCGAT
>CAMYLL010000002.1 GCA_947259235.1 uncultured Pseudodesulfovibrio sp.
GACATCCTCGGCTTCCCTCGTAAGCTTCATGTCCGATATGTTGACGATGTTCAGGGCCATGTTTCCTGTCCGAATGCATGGCGGCGCGAGATTGCCCGCGCCGCCGGGTTGAGCGTTGACGGACGCTTTCTACCTGATGGAGTCGTCGAACTGCATCTGGTAAAGGCGGTTGTAGAGCGGGCAGGATTCGAGCAGGTCCTTGTGCGTGCCGGTGGCAAGGACCTTGCCGCGCTCCATGACGACGATGACGTCGGCGGTGAGAATGGTGGACAGCCTGTGGGCGATGACGATGGAGGTCCGGTCGCGCATGAGATTCTCCAGGGCGTCCTGCACCACTCGTTCGGACTCGGTGTCCAGGGCGCTGGTGGCCTCGTCGAGAATGAGCAGGGAGGGGTTCTTCATGATGGCCCGGGCGATGGTCAGCCGCTGCTTCTGCCCGCCGGATATTTTTACCCCGCCCTCGCCGACCACGGTGTCGTAGCCGCTTGGCATGGCCGCGATGAAGTCATGGGCAAAGGCGCTACGCGCGGCCTCCTCCACCATGTCCATGTCGTACTCGTCCCTGGCGTAGGCGATGTTCTCGCGCACGGTCATGTTGAAGAGAAAAGTATCCTGGGAGACCAGCCCGAGGCCGAGGCGCAGGCTGTGCAGGGTGTAGTCGTCAAGGGGCGAGCCGTTGAGCAGGATGGCGCCCCGCTGCGGATTGTAGAAGCGGGGGATGAGGTTGACCAGGGTGGTCTTGCCCGAGCCGCTGGGGCCGACTATGGCCACGCGCTGCCCCGCCCTGACCGTCAGGGACACGCCGTCCAGAGCCGGAACGGGCGCGCCGGGATAGGTGAAATGGATGTCCTCGAAGCGCAGCTCGTCAAAGCGGCCGTCAAAGACGGCCTTTCCCTCTTCCTCCACCGTTATCTCCGGGGAGTCGAGGATGTCGAAGACCCGCTCCGCACCGGCCAGTCCCGCCTGGATCTGATGGTTGGACATGTTGATCTTCTTGATGGGCTCGTAGAGCTGGACCATGCAGACCAGGAAGGCGGTCAGGTCGCCGGGAGTGATGGCCCCCTCGATGACCCGGCTGCCGCCGATCCACAGCACCGTGGCCCCGGCGCCCGCGGACACGAAATCCATGACCCGCGACGAGCTCTCGCTGTAGAATATCTGGCGGATGATGATCCGGCTCAGCTTCTCGTTCTCCAGCATGAAGCGCAGCTCCTCGCGCAGCTCGTTGGCAAAGGCCTTGATCACCTTGATGCCCGAGAAACTCTCCTCCAGCACCACGTTGACCCCGGACAGCTCGGCCTGCATCTTGCGCCCGTACTTGCGCACCTTCTTGCCGAAGAAGACGATGGGATACAGGGCCACGGGCATGACCACCAGGCTCCAGAAGGCCAGCTCCGCGTCGAGATAGATGACCGTGCCCACCAGGCCGATCAGCGTGAATATCTGGCGGGCGAACATGATCAGGCTGGGCAGGCTCTGACGCACGGCCACCACGTCGTTGATGATCCGGCTCATGAGCATGCCTATCTCGCTCTCGGCGAAGAAGGGCATGGGCAGGCGAACGATCTTGCCGAAGAGGTCGCGGCGCATGTCCCGCAGCACCAGGATGCCGGTGGCGTTCATGACGTAGACCTGGACGAACTGGAAGAACCCCTTGAAGATGATCAGCACGATGAGGCCGGCAATGCACATCTTGAGGGTGTCCATGTCCTTGGCCACCAGCACCTCGTCGGTGATGTACTTGGTCAGCCAGCCCAGGGCCGGGGCGATGGGCGAATACAGGAGCATGGCGGCGATGGCGATGGCCACGCGCATCTTGTAGGGCGAGAAATACCTGATGCTGCGCGTGAGCAGGTGGCGGTTGCCGAGGTAGTGCAGATTGTTTGATCGGGCCACTGTGTCTCCTGGTGCGATGGGTGGCGGCGCACCGTCGAACATGCGCTGCCAAGTCTCCTTTAAATGGTTGGCCGGGGTTAGTAAAGCCCCGCCTTGTCCGGGCGGGGGTTGCCGGAAGGCAGCTTTTGCCCGATACTGCGGGCCATGATCACGCAGACTCCCCCCATGACGTCCCCGAACGCGGCCGGTCCCCTGGCCGTCCTGGCAGACATCCACGGCAACGCCACGGCCCTGGCTGCGGTGCTGGCCGACGCGTCCCGGCGCGGCGTGACCCGGCTGGTGAACCTGGGCGACACCTTCTACGGTCCCCTGGACCCGGCCGGGACATGGCGCCTGCTCAGGGACATGACCATTCCCACGGTGCTTGGCAACCAGGACCGCATCCTCCTTGAGCCAGGCTGGCAGAGCGTCCCGGCCATCCGCGCGGCGCGCGAGGCCCTCAGGCCGGACGGGCTGGCCTGGCTCGCCCGGCTGCCTGCGCGGACCGTGGTCGATCCCGGCATATACCTGTGCCACGGCACGCCGGGGAACGACACGGCCTACCTGCTTGAGGATGTCTCCTCGGGCTCGCCGCGCCTGCGGCCGTGCGCGGACATTCTGGCCGACCTCGCCGCCGTGCCGGATGACTGCTCCCTGGTCCTCACGGGCCACAGCCATTGCCAGGGCGCGGTCACCTGCGGCGGGATCATGGTGGTCAACCCCGGCAGCGTGGGCCTGCCCGCCTATGACGACGACTCGCCGCCCCACGCCATGGCCGCGGGCACACCCCAGGCGCGCTACGCCGTGCTCGCCCCCGCGCAGCGAGAAGCGGACACGGACGCTCTCTGGACGGTTGAGTTCGCGGCGGTGGACTACGACTGGAAGAGCGCGGCGCGGCTGGCCGAGGCCAACGGACGGCCCGACTGGGCGCGCTGGCTGGTCACCGGCAAGGCCTGATACGAACGGATATGACGGGTGATTCCGTCTGCGGCACAAGGGGCCCCCTTTGTAGACACACGGCTCTTTTTGATACAAAAAGTTGTAATCATTAACCTTTTTCTGAAAAGGCTTCTTTTCTTCGATACGGATTCGCCCGGGCTGGCAGGCGCTTTGGGCTTGACGGACCTGATTTTTCCACAGGCGGATGCATTCTTCTCTGGACTTTTTTTAGATTTTTCATGAAACTGCGGGCACACTGTGGTTCTCAGACACCCCCCTTTTTTCGGGTTCGCACGGCAAACCCCCTGGGTGCATATCATCAGCATTCCACGGTCAGGACTTATGAAACCGCGTTCCGGCTCACATCGTCTCCCTCTTTTTACGGCACTGCTGGTGCTGGCCTTCCTCGTGCTCTTTCCGTCGCCCGGCACGGCCGCCTCTCCCGCCGCCTCCTTCAACGAGGGCCACGCCGCCTTTCATTCCCTGATCAAGGACTCCCGCCGGGCCAAGTACCGCTCCAGCTGGGAGAAGGTGGAGAAGTATTTCAGCACCTGTCTGCGGGCGGACCCGGACGGACCATACGCGCCCAAGGCCCTGTACTACATCGGCCGGGTCCATGAGGAGCTGGGCGTACAGAGCGGGCTGAAGTCCGACTTCCGGCGCGCCATCGACTATTTCGGCCGCGTGGTCAGCCGCTATCCCCGCCACGGCTGGGCCGACGACTGCCTCTTCCGCCGGGCCGAGATTTACTCCCGACGCCTCAAAGAAACGAACGAGGCCCGGCTCGATCTGGCCCGGATACTCGTGGAATATCCCCGCTCCGACATGTACGCCAAGGCCAACATAGCCCTGAAGCGGCTGGGCGGGTACGACAAGGCCGTGGCCCAGGTTTCCGGCCAGTCTGTGGAGAGGTCTCTGGACGAGGTCGCCCGCAGAGTGGCCGAGACACCTGCGCCGAGCAAGCCCGAGGTGGTCACGGACTCCGAGGGAAAGAAGCGGGTAGTCCCCGCTGATCCGTCCGGCCTGGCGCATCTCGACATGGTCCGCTACAAGTCGAGCGACGAATACACCCGCGTGGTGCTCGAACTCGACAGCCGCGTCACCTACCGCTATCAGGTGCTGGACCCCAACCCCGAGGTGGGACGGCCCCACCGGCTCTACCTGGACCTCCAGAACTCCCGGCTCGGACACGACGTCACCTCCTCCACCACCGTCTCGGACGGCATCCTGCGCTCCATCCGCACCGGCCAGTACAACAAGGACACCACCCGCGTGGTGCTCGATTTCCTGTCCATGCAGGAATACAAGGTCTTTCCCCTGGACAACCCCTTCCGCATCGTCATCGACGTCTACTCCCCCGATCCCAAGGAGGCCGAGGCCCAGGCCGCAGCCCGTGCCGCCAACAGGGCCGCCGAGGCAAAGAAGGGCGACAAGGCGTCGAAGACCATCAAATACCGCCCGCCCAACGGCAGCAAACAGATGGCGGGCGACCTGCTCGAACAGCTCGGCCTGACGGTCAAGACCATCATGGTGGACGCGGGCCACGGCGGCAAGAACCCCGGCGCGGTGGCCAACGGCATCCGCGAGAAGGACGTCAACCTCCGCTTCGCCCTACTCATCGGCAAGAAGCTGAAGGAAAAGGGGTTCAAGGTGGACTACACCCGGACCACCGACGTCTTCATCCCCCTGGAACAGCGAACGGCCATGGCCAACGTCAAGAAGGCGGACCTCTTTCTCTCCATCCACTGCAACGCCAACAACAGCAGCAAGGTCAGCGGGCTGGAGACCTACAGCCTCAACCTGGCCAAGAGCCGTGACGCCGTGCGCATCGCGGCCCGAGAGAACGCCGTCGATCCCCGCGCCATCTCCGATCTCCAGTTCATCCTCACGGACCTGATGGTCAACTCCAAGATCAAGGAGAGCCGCGACCTGGCCGACGACGTGCAGACCAACACTCTGGCCCATGTCCGCCGCAAGTGGCAGATCCAGAACAAGGGCGTGCGCGAGGCCCCCTTCTACGTGCTCATGGGCGCGAAGATGCCCTCCATCCTCGTGGAGCTGGGCTACATCACCAACGCGACCGAGGCCAAGCGGCTCAAGTCCGACAGCTACCTGGACTATCTGGCCCGGGGCGTGGTGGACGGCGTGCTGGCTTACAAGAGCAAGATCGAACGCTACGCCATGCGCTGACCCGCGAAAGGGACCACTTTTCGATGGCCGCTCCTCCGGGGGCGGCCTTTTTCTCGCCATGCGTCCCGCCCTCTGCCGTCAGTCGCCCGGACGGCCAATCCGCTTTTTCTCTTGACACCCGGCGACCTCGGCTCTAGTTGTACATCAATGTATCCGTATATGAGGATTCATTGATATACACGAAAAACAGGAGGTTGGACCGTGCGTATTCCTGATTGCATTGGATCACTTGATCGGCCCTTTGTTTCCATCGAGCTGCTGCCGCCGCGCCGCGAGGGCGAGCTGGCCGGGTTCTGGCAGACCGTTGAGAGGCTCAAGACGATGAAGCCGCTCTTCGCCGCCGTCACCTGCGGAGCGGGCGGAAGCGGCGCGGTAGGAACCCTTGCCGTGGCTCGCGACCTGGCCGAAGGCCACGGGTTCACGGTGATGCCGCATCTGACCTGCGTCCATACCATGCCGGGGGAGCTGGCCGGGTATCTGGCCGAGATCCGGGCGTGCGGCATCCGCAATGTCCTGGCCGTGCGCGGCGACTTTCCGGCTGGCATGGAGCAGGGCGGGCGCGCCCTCGGCCATGCGTCCGAGCTGGTGGCCCGGGTGCGCGAGCTGGCCCCGGATTTGTGCATCGGCGTTGCCGCCTACCCGGACGGACACCCGGATTCGCCGTCCCTGGCCGAGGACATTGGCTTTCTCAAGTACAAGCTGGATCAGGGCGCGGACTTCGGCGTGACGCAGCTCTTCTTCGACAACCGCCGCTACTTCGACATGGTGGACCGGCTGGCCGCCATGGGATGCGCCAAGCCCGTCATTCCGAGCATCCTGCCCATCCGCAGCCTGGGGCAGATCCGGCGGGTCATGGAGCTGTGCGACGCCCCTGTGCCGGGCAAGACCCTGGCCGCCATCGAGGCCGCCCATGATCGCGGGGGTGACGACGCGGTGCGCGAATACGGCGTGGGCATGGCCGCGGCCCAGCTCACGGACCTGCTGGAGCGGGGCGCGCCGGGCGTCCATCTCTATCCCTTCAACCGGGCCGAAATGTGCCTGGAGGTTGTCCGGCGGGCCGGGCTGTTGCCCTGACCGGACCAAGAGTATAGTAATAGACCCATGACGCGCCTCGCCATCATGTCCGACCCCCACGCCAATCTGGAAGCGCTCGCCCAGGTGCTGCGCGACGTGGAAAAGCAGGGGGCCGACGAGATATACAGCCTGGGCGACGCCGTGGGCTACGGTCCCCAGCCGCAGGAGTGCGTGGACCTGTTGCGCGCCCGGGGGGTGACCGCCCTCATGGGCAACCACGAGCAGGGGATGATCAACATCCACTACCTGCGCGGCTTCAACCAGCCCGCGGCCGACGCCCTGCGCCGCACCCGCGAGATGATCACCGAGGAGACATACCAGTGGCTCGTGTCCCGGCCCAAGTCACTGGTGGCGCACGACTGCCGCATGGTCCACGGCACGCCGCCGGACAGCGTGACCGACTATATATGGAAATACGAGCAGCGCATGGACGAGGTCTTCGCCCGCTACCCCGAGCCGGTCTGCTTCGTGGGCCACACCCATGACCTGATGCGCTTCGTGCACCGCGGCGGAGCCACCCTGCGCCTGCCCCTGCCCGAAGGGGAGACGCGCCTTGAGCCGGACGCCCGGCATCTGGTCAATGTCGGCGCCGTGGGCCAGCCCCGCGACGGAGACAACCGGGCCAAATACGTGCTCTACGACACGGAAAGCCGCACCGTCACCGTGCGCTGCATCCCTTATGACATCGCCACCACCGCCCGCCTGATCACGGCCCACGGATTCCACCGGGCCTTTGCCGACCGCCTCTGGTAGCCATACCCCCTGGGGGGTATCCCGGATTCCGTTGATTATTTTTTTGCCACCCCTTTTTTGCCTGTACCATTTTTTTACATTTCACACTGATATTACTAGTAAAAAACATCGGCGACGAGCTGGCGTTGAAGTGTGCCCCACCCCCTTGACACCTATACCCCGTATAGGTATATTTAAATCAAAGGGACCCATACCCGGCAGCGGTTATAATGTTCACCAGCCGCCAGTATGGTATGAATGAAATAGGAAATTTTTCGGACCAACCACATCCCCGGAGGAGATATGCAACGCAAACTGATGCTGCTGGCCGCTTCGGCCCTGGTCATGTTCATGACGGTTTCCATGGCGTTTGCCCTGGGTGACGGCAACGGACGCAAGGGCAAGTTCCTTTACCGCAAGAACTGCCGCACCTGCCACAACGGCGCCACGGCCAAGGACCTGAGCCCGGCCGACATGACCCAGGCCGAGTGGAAGGCCACCTTTGCCGACATGTCCAAGATCAAGTGCAGCGGCGACTGGACAGTGAGCGAAGAGGACGTCAACGACATCTTCACCTACCTGCACGACTACGCCAAGGACTCCCCGTCTCCGGCCAAGTGCAGCTAGACGACAGCCCGCCTGGGACGCGGCCGCGCATGGAGCGTGGCGCGTCGCGGGCGGGGATGGGACGCAAACAGGGCGACGGATGGTCGCGCAGGCACTCCCCACGGACCCGCCCGCGACAGCCGCGCCAGGAGGTCAATCATAGATGCCCGACTCCAACCAGAAACTTTCCCGCCGCGACTTTTTCAAGGCTTCCGGCCTGATAGCCGCCGGAGCTATGGGCGGCCCCGCCCTGCTGGGCGGCCTGCGCACAGCCCAGGCCGCGCCCAAGGCTCCGGCCTGGACGTCCGGGTTCTCGGCCTGCGACATGTGCTTCAACAAGTGCGGCCTGATAGCCCGCGTCGAGGACGGCGTGCTCACCAAGCTCGATCCCAACCCGAAGTTCCTCAAGTCGCGCGGCATGCTGTGCGCCCGGGGCAACGCGGGCATCAGCCATGTCTACGATCCCGACCGGCTCAAGCACCCCCTGTTGCGCAAGGGCGCGCGCGGGGAGGGCAAGTGGCAGCGCATCCCCTGGGACGAAGCCCTGGACATGGCCGCCGAGAAGATGGCGGCGGTGCGCCGGGACTACCTGCCCTGCGGCCACCTCTTTTCCGCCGGGTCCGACCTGCAGTCCCAGTTCGTGGGGCGGCTGGCCGAGGTCTACGGCTCATTCAACATCACGTCCCACGAGTCCCTGTGCCTGGTTTCCAACAGCCGGGCCTTTCTCGACACCTTCGGCGAGGTCCCCTTTGCCGACGTGCTCCACTCCAAGTACATCATCATGGCCGGGGCCAACCGCTTCGAGGCGCTGGTCACCCCGGACTCCATGGACCTGATGACCGCCATGCGCGAGCACGGCTGCAAGCTCGTCACCCTGGACCCGCGCTATACCAAGACCGCGGCCCTCTCCGACGAGTGGTATCCCATCCGGCCCGGCACGGACATGGCCTTCATGCTCGCCCTGGCCCACGTCATCATCGGCGAGAAGCTCTACGACGCCCAGTGGATCGCGGAAAAGACCTACGGCATCGAACAGCTCACCGAACACGTGAAGCAGTACACCCCCGGGTTTGCCGCCGAGCAGTGCGGCATCCCGGCCGAGGACATCGCCCGCATCGCCCGCGAGCTGGCCGCGGCCGCGCCCACGTCCATGGTCTATCCCGGCCGCCGCAGTTCCGATTATGAGGATTCCACCCAGATCCGCCGCTCCTTTGCCATCGTCAACGGCCTGCTCGGCAACTGGGACCGGCCCGGAGGCCTGCTGGCCGCCCGCGCCGTGGGGCTCAAGGGCGTGCCCTACGACGCGCCCTGGTACGACGAGAACCACGAGGACCGCATCGACGCCGAGACCGTGCCCATGATGTTCGAGCACGAGGGCAGCTTCATGGTCACCCGCGACGCCGTGCTGGCGGACGATCCCTACAAGATCCGGGGCTGGTTCATCTACAAGACCAACCCCATGGCCACCGCGCCCAACCGCAAGAAGACCATCGAGATGATGAACAAGATGGACTTCATCACCGTGGTCGACATCGCCATGTCCGACACGGCGTGGTTCGCGGACCTGGTGCTGCCGTCCCAGAGCTATCTGGAGCGCACGGACCCGTGCTCCGGGCTCCAGGGGTCGTCGGCCTGCGCCTGCGTGGTCAAGCGCGATCCGCTCATTGAGCCGCTCTACGAGTCGCGCCCGCTCTTCGACATCGTCAAGGGAATAGCCGGCAGGCTGGACCTGGGCGAATACTTCGACTTCACCATGCAGGAGTTCCGCACCCGCCAGCTGGCCGGGCTGCCCGGGGCCGAGGAGATACTGGACCGCGACGGCGTCTACTACAACCCGAGCAAGGTCTACGGCATCTACGACGGCAGGGTCTACAAGACGCTGTCCAAGAAGGTGGAGCTGTACAACCAGCGCTACGAGCAGATGGGCATCGACCCGCTGCCGGTCTATACCCCGCCCGCCAAGGTTCCGGCCAATCAGTTCCGGCTGGTCATCGGGCGCAACGCCCTGGTCACCCAGGGCTCCACGGCCAACAACGGCCTGCTTCACCAGTTCGTTCCCGAGAACACCCTGTGGCTCAACCCGGAACCGGCCGAGCGCCTGGGCATCGCCGACGGCGACCTGGTGGAGGTCTCAAGCGCCGTGGGCCGCCAGTCGCTCAAGGCCGAGGTGACGGACAAGATCCGAAGCGACACGGTCTACATGCTCACCGGCTTCAACTCCCTGTCCACCATGCAGCACCTGGCCCACGGCAACGGCGCCAGCATCGCCGAGGTGCTGGACGGTAAGTACGACACCGTGACCGGCAACGCTGCCCTGCACCAGACATTCGTGACCGTAACAAGGAAGGTGGCATGATGGCACGTCAACTGGCAATGGTCATCGACGCGACCAAGTGCATAGACTGCAAGGCCTGCGTGGCCGCCTGCAAGGTGGCCAACAAGGTCCCCGAGGACCAGTGGCGCAACTGGATAAAGCACGAGAACGAAGTGCCCCGCGTGGGCGCGGCAGGGGGCGGCAAGGCCCGCTTCCAGCCCGGCGCGTGCATGCACTGCGACAACCCCACCTGCGTGGCCGCCTGCCCGACAGGGGCCACGTACAAGGACGCCGAAAACGGCGAGGTGGTTATCAACGAGGGGCTGTGCATCGGCTGCGGCAACTGCATCCCGGCCTGTCCCTACGGCGCGCGCTTCCGCAACGCGGAAAAGCGCAAGGCGGACAAGTGCAACTACTGTCCCGAGCGCAGGGCCCACGGGCTCGAACCCGCCTGCGTGGACACCTGCCCCACCAAGGCCCGGGTCTTCGGCGACATCAACGACCCCCAGAGCGAGGCCGGACGGCTCTATCTGGCGAACAAGGACCGGCTCAAGCGGGTGGCCGCCCTGACCGACACCAAGCCGAACATGTATTACCTGGGCGACCTGGGACCGGAGGCATGGGGCGGCGAGGCCGTAGTCCCCGCGTCCATGGTGGCCATGAAGCAGTCGGCGCCGCTGATCAAGGGTATCGTGGCCCTGTCGGGCCTGGGCGTGCTGGCCATGCTCGGCCGCCAGCTCCTGGCAGGCTCAGACCACAAGGAGGACGGCGATGCCTAAGCTGATGCACAAGCGACACGACGCCTCTGACATCTTCATCCACTGGTTCAACGCGGCCTGCTGGCTGCTGCTCCTGCTCACCGGAGTGGGGCTGATACAAAACCCGGCCATCGACCCGTTCGGGTCGGGCTATCCGGCGGCGCTGCGCTCCCTGGTGGGCGGCGGGACCAACCTGCTCGTCATCCACGAGGCCATCGGGGTACTGTGGATACTGGGGTTCGTCTTCTACCTGGCGGTCAACTTCAAGGGGGCCCGGTTCTTCCTGGCCGAGGTCTTCACGGTCAGCCCAGGACGCGACCTGCCCTGGATGTTCAAGAAGATGGTCCTTATGACCCTGGGGCCCAAGGCGCTCAAGACCATGGGCCAGGACCCGAATCTCCCGGAGCAGGGATACTACAACATGGGCCAGAAGGCCTTTGCCCAGGCCAGCATTGTGGGCGGCGTGATCATCGCCGTCACCGGGGTGGTCATGCTCCTGTCGGACCGCACCTTCGGCGCGGAGTCCACCGTGATGATCGGCTGGGCCGTGGCCCTGCACTTCATCGCCGTCGGGGTCGTCTTCGCCGGGCTGCTGGTCCATATCTACATGGCCGCCATCTCGCCGGAGGAGAGGCCTGGTTTCAGGTCGATGTTTACCGGCGTGGTCCCGGACGACTATGCCAAGCACCACCACCGGCTGTGGTGGGACAAAGTCAGAACCGGCGGCAAATGATCCCGCCGGAACAGATACAGTAAAAAAGCCCGGGCCGCCCGCGAGGGGCTGGCGGTCCGGGATCACGAATCACCTATGAAGGGAGTATACAATGCGTAAAAGAATCATGTGGATAACCATGCTGGTGGTGTTCGCCCTGACGGCGGCAACCGCTCCGGCCCTGGCGAACGAGGACGCACAGCCCGCGTTCAAGGAATTCCATTCCATCGTGGATTACGGCTTCGTGGCCAAGTATGCCAAGATGCCCAAGCCCAAGGACGTGATGATCATCGACTCGCGTCCCTACAAGCCCAAGTTCATCGAGGGCTACATCCCCACGGCCGTCTCCATCCCGGCCAGCCAGTTCGAGAAGATGGCGGGCGAGCTGCCCAAGAACAAGGACGCCCTGCTCATCTTCTATTGCGGCGGCCTGAGCTGTCCGCTCTCCCACAAGTCCGCCTTCATGGCCGAGGCCATGGGCTACACCAACGTCCGCGTCTACGCCGCCGGATTCCCGGACTGGAAGAAGAAGGCGCCCTATTACTCCGTGGGCGTGGAAGCGGTGAAGGACATGATGACCAAGGGCGAGAACTACATGCTCATCGACGCCCGTCCGCTCAAGAAGTACCTTGAGGGCGCCATCCCGTCCGCCATCGCCATCCCGGAGCGGGATTTCGCGGCCAAGCGCGGCATGC
The DNA here is from genome assembly GCA_947259235.1 of uncultured Pseudodesulfovibrio sp. Lineage (GTDB taxonomy): Bacteria > Desulfobacterota > Desulfovibrionia > Desulfovibrionales > Desulfovibrionaceae > Pseudodesulfovibrio. The sequence goes on from CAMYLL010000002.1 coordinate 11,896, forward strand.
TGCCCATCGACAAGGCCGAGACCACCCTGGTCTACTACTGCGGCGGCTTCGACTGCCCGCTCTCCCACAAGTCCGCCGTCAAGGCGCGCTACCTGGGCTACAAGAAGGTCGTGGTGGCCGAGGCCGGATACCCCGGCTGGACGGCGCTCTACGGAGCCTCCGGCGCGATGGAAGTCAAGGCAGGCGAGGCCGAGGGTGCCATCGACACCGACCAGTTCCTGGCCATCCTCAAGGACAAGCCCGAGTCCATCACCCTCATCGATGTGCGTGACCCCGGCGAGTACGCCGCCGGCCACTTCCCGTCCGCCGTCAACATGCCCGTGGACATGGTCGAGAAGAAGGCGGGCGACATTGCCACGGACAAGCCCATCGTCTTCTACTGTTCCACCGGCGCGCGGGCGGGCGAGGCCTACTATCTGTTCATGGACCTTCGCCCCGAGGTCAAGGACGTCTTCTACCTCGAATCCACAAACAAGTTCGGCAGCGACAACAGCTACGAGGTCCATCCCAACAAGTAGCGATGGACACCCCTTTGCGGGGACGGGAGGGCAAACCATTCACCTCCCCCTTCCGTCCCCGCGCAGATACCCCGAAAGGGCGAGGAGCACTGATGCTGAGAAATTTATCATTCATGGCATGGCTGTTCCTCGCCCTGTTCCTGTCTGCACCGGCGGCGGACGCGGCCGATGACGCCCTGTGGCTGCCTGCGGCCCGGGACGACAGCGAACGCGACGGCTACAAGCTGGTGGACACACCCGAGCTGCTCGCGCTGCTGAACTCCGACACGCCGCCTCTGATCATCGACGTGCGGGCTGACTACGAATACGAGGCCGCCCACGTGCCCAGTGCCGAGAACCTGGAATTCGACCTGGGCGACCGGTCGAAGCTCTCCGACGCCAAGCGCGCGGCCTTCAAGGCGCTGGCTGGGGATGATATGGCGCGGCCCATGATCCTCTACTGCCGCAGCTTCAGGTGACTGCGCAGCGGCATCGCGGCGCGCTGGGCAGTGCGCATGGGGTATACGAACGTGTTCAGGTATCCGGCCGGGTTCCACGGCTGGAAGGAGGCGCACCCGGAGCGCGTCGTCGGGAGCGCGCAGGCACAGCGGGCGCTGACCCGGGGAGACGCGTTCCCCGACTGTCGGCTGGCCATCCTCAGCGGCGAGGGCGACCGGGAGTATCTGGGCCTGCCCGAGGACGCCCGCTGGCTCGCCCTCTCGGACCTCAACGCCCGCTTCGCGCTGATCCAGCTCTACAACACCATGTGCAACGAGTGCGTCAGCGAAACCAAGCGGCTCAGCCAGCTCTACAGACAGATAGAGGACGACCCGGTGCTGGCGGGCACGCTCAAGATAATCGGAGTGGGCATCTATGACACGAACCGGGCCGTTGTGAAATTTCGGAAGCATTACGACGTGTTGTATCCGCTCTTTTCCGACAGCCACGGCGAGATTTTCGAATGTCTGGGCCAGGCCCAGGTTCCGCTGGCCTATCTGCTGCGCGCCAAGGGCGACGGCACGTGGATCATAGAGATGATCAAGCGGGGATACTTTGAGCCGGACGAGGCGTTCCTCAACTCCCTGCGGCAGGCGGTCATCCGCTACGAGGGTATCGACTAGCGGGGCGCGAGCCCGGGCCGGACATCAAGGGAACGGAGCAGGGCGGTCAGGAACTCGGCGGCCAGGCCAAAGACGGGATGCGGCTGCGCGGCAGCGAGGCAGGCCTGAAAACGGGCCACCCAGGGAAGCATGACCTCCCGGGCGAAGTCCAGACCGGCGGCCTCGGACTCTCTGTCGCCGCCCGCCCAGCCCGCGGCCAGCAGATGGTAGAGGTATTCGAGTTCAACGGCCAGATGGTCGGGCGGCTCGTTTCCGTCCACGGCCGTCTCCAGCCCGGCCTGGGCCAGACGGCGGCCCATGGCCACGGCGGCGGCCCCCATGACCCGGGGCTTGCCGTCCAGGTGGCACGATTCGTAGGGCGGGGCCGATACTCCGCCTCCGGCGGAGACGAACAGGCGGACATATTCCGCCTCCAGCTCGTCGAGGGCTGCAGAATCACCCGGAGCCGGTCCTAATTCTTGCAGCTTTTTGAGGATGTTCGTAAGATGCGCAAAGCGGGAGGGGGCACGGGCGGTCAATTCGGGCAGCCCGGCCCGGAAGATGGCCGTCCAGCCATCGGGCGCGGGTCCCCGGAAGAGGGCCACGGCGAGCTCGATGGAACTGAGCACGAAGATTCGTTGATCACGCTCGGTGATGGCGGTGTCCGGCACTGTTCAATCCCCTTTTTTTCGTGTGCACATACCCTACGAGTGTACGGTAATTCAGACGCCCCTGCAACGCACGCCACGGCCGCAGGGGAGCCTTCATGTCCCGACAAGGAGAGAACCATGAACGCCAGTGAACAGGAACAGGAACGGATAAAGCAGAACGTTCTCTCCCGCATGAAGCGGATCGAAGGCCAGGTGCGCGGGATTCAGCGCATGATCGAGGATGGCAAGGAGTGCGAGGACATTCTGGTCCAGGTGCGGGCCGTGCGCTCGGCCCTGCAGTCGGCCAACAAGCTCATCCTCAAACGGTACATGCTCCGCTGCTACACCGAGACCGCCCAGGGCGACCACGACGAGCACGAATCCCTCGAAAGATTCATCAAGGTGCTGACCGGGTTCCTGGAGGGCTGATCCCGGCCCGGCAGGGCGACCCCGCTCACAAGGCCGCCCCCGGAAGGATTACTCGCCCAGGCCCATGGCGCGCAGGAAGCCCGGGTCCTCGGTCCAGCCGCTGCGCACCTTGACCCACAGCTCCAGGTGGACCTTGCAGTCCAGCAGCTCGGCGATCTCAAGACGCGCCTCGGAGCCGATCTTCTTCAGGTTGGCGCCCTGCTTGCCTATGATCATGCCCTTGTGGTTCTTCTGTGACGTGTAGATCACCGCGTTGATCACGGTCATCCCCTCGCGGGTTTCCTCGTCCCATCCTTCGATCTCCACCGCAGTGGTATAGGGCAGCTCCTGGCGCAGCTGATAGAAGAGCTTCTCGCGGATGATCTCCGCCGCCATGAACCGGACCGGGGCCGTGGATATCTGGTCGTCGGGGAACATGGCCGGGCCTTCGGGGATGAAGTCCAGCACGCGCCTGAGCAGCACGTCGGTCCCCTGGCCCCTGAGGGCGGAGACAGGGATGAACTCGGCCTCGGGCCACAGCTCGCCCAGGCGGGCCATGACGGGAAGCATGGCGCCCTTTTCCTTGACCCGGTCGATCTTGTTCACGGCCACCAGCACGGGCCTGCCCGTTTCGGCCACCGGCTTGACCAGGGGGCGGATCTCCTTTTCCAGCAGGTGCGGCTTGGCCGAGTAGAGGGCCGCGTCGAGCAGGACCACCACCACGTCGGCCCCGGCCAGTGCGCTCCAGGCGGACTCCAGCAGAAAGCGGTTCATCTTGCCGCGCAGCTGATGAATGCCCGGCGTATCCAGGAACACCACCTGGGCTTCCTCGGTGGACAGGATGCCGCTGATGCGGTTGCGCGTGGTCTGGGGCCGCGGCGACACGATGGCCACCTTCTGTCCCAGATACTGGTTCATGATGGTGCTCTTGCCCGCGTTGGGGGGGCCGATGAGGGCCACCGTTCCGAATTTATGCATGTGATTGCCTCTGCTCTTGGGCCGGGCCCGTTGCTGTGGCGGCCCGTACGGCCGTGCGCCATGGCCTATCGGCCTTTGCTGAAAAAAACAACACCAAATAATTGACCGACGATGTCGATTGTGTTCCAGCTAAACTAGCAATAAGTCCCGGCTGGGGCAATGGGCGGCATGTGCGCGGCCCAATATGGCCTCAGCGCGCCGCAACCACGTCTTTCTGACCCGGAGATGCGATGCGACTTTTCCTGGCGACCGTTGCCATGATTCTCTCCCTTGCTTTCCTCGCGGGCGCGGCCCACGCGGCCCACGAACCTCGTGTGCTCCTGCTGAGCTCCTACCACCCCGGATTCCCGTCCTTCTTCGCCCAGGTGGACGGCCTGCGCCAGGCCCTGGCCGGACGCGGCGTCGAGCTGGACGTGGAGTTCATGGACTCCAAGCGGTTCTACGACCCGGCCAACTTCGACAACTTCACCCGCATGCTGACCTACAAGCTGGACCGTACGCCAGCCTACGATGTACTCGTGGTGGCCGACGACAACGCCCTGGTCTATGCCGTGGAGCGGCGCGACACGTTGTTCAAGGACGTGCCCATCGTCTTCATGGCCGTCAACAACGAGACCTACGCCATGGAACAGGCCAGGGCCCTCGGCCTGACCGGGGTCATCGAGGCTCCGTCCATGGCCGAGACTGTGGACCTCATGCGCCGGCTCAAGCCGGAGCTGCGGCAGGTCGTGGTGGTGGCGGACGCCACCCCTACGGGGCGGGCGGACCTGCAGCGCTTTCGCGCAGTCATGGGCGCGCGGGGCGACGAGGGGTACACCGTGCTCGACCTGGGCGACATGACCTGGGCGGAGCTCCCGGCGGCGCTGCTCGCGGTGGACCCGAGCGACGCCATACTCCTGCTCGCCGCCTACAGAGACAGGGCGGGCAAGACCCTGGACTTTGCCGAAAGCCTCGAAATAATGACCAACAACGCCCGCTGTCCGATATTTCATCTGTGGGAGCACGGCATAGGCCAGGGAACCCTTGGCGGCAAGGTCATCTCCTTTGGCGAGCAGGGACGCCTGGCTGGCGAGCTGGCCCTGAAGATCCTGGACGGCGCGGCCCCCGAGTCCCTGCCGGTGGTCTCCGGCGGCTCTGCCAATCTCTTTGTTTTCGACTGGCCCACCCTCAAGCGGTTCGGCATCGACGAGAGCCTGCTGCCCGAGGGCAGCGTGGTCCGCAACCACGTGCCGTCCTTTTTTTCCGTGCACCGGACCATTCTCGTGGAGGCGGGCGCGCTGGTGCTCCTGCTCGTCGCCATTATCTCCTATCTGCTGCGGCTGAACAGAGACAGGACAGAGGCCCAACGACAGGCCATGGAGAGCGAGCAGAAGTATCGCGCCTACATCGAATCCGCCCCGGACGCCGTGCTGGTCTGCGACGGCCGAAGCACCCTGCTCGAAGCCAACCCGGCCCTCTCCCGGCTCACGGGCTACGAACCGGACGAGCTCATCGGCAAGGGGCTCATCACCGCCCTGGTTGCCCCCCATGCCCGGCCTGCCGTCATGCGCGATTTCGTCGAGTTCAAGAAGACAAACGTCTTCAGCGGCGGCCTGCGAATCATCCGCAAGGACGGCTCGCGCGGCTTCATCTACCTCGACATGATCCGGCTGGGCGACGACTCGTTCATCGGCTTCTGCAAGGACCTGACCGAGGCCAGGGCCGTTCACGAGGCGCTGGAAAAGAGCGAGGAACTCTTCCGCGGCCTGCTCTCCCAGGCCGGAGACTCGGTCTTTGTCTTCGACCAGACCGGGCGGTTCCAGTTCGTCAACGAGGCCGCCTGCGACAGCCTGGGCTACACGCGCGAGGCGTTGATGGGCCTGGGGCTGGAGGCCGTGGATCCGAAGGCCATGGAGTTCCTGAGCCCGGAGGGACGATGGCAGGGAAAGACCCTGAGCTTCGAATCCATCCACCAGCGCAGGGACGGCAAGGTCTTCCCCGTGGACATCCGCATGGGGCGCATCCATGTGGGCTCCGAGATTCTCTTCCTCGCCCTGTGCCGCGACGTCACGCGGTGGCGCGAGAGCGAGCGGATCATCATGCGCGAGTCGCGGATCAACCTGGCCCAGGCAGAGATCGTGCGCGCCCTGACCGAGCCGGACTCCACCATCGAAAACATCGCCGCCGTGACCTACCAGTGGACCATGCGCGTGACCGGAGCCAGCGCCGCCTACGTCGGCTCCATCGAACCGCCCGACGGCGCGCTCCATCTCTACAACCGCAAGGAGATGCGGGCGGCCGGTTGTGAAGTGGACAAACGCGTGGTGGTCTTCCATCGCGGCGCCGACGGCTACCCCGCCCTGTGGGGCCACAGCCTGAACACAGGCCAGGCCTTCTATACGAATTCAGCGGCTACGCACCCCATGTCCAAGGGGCTGCCCGAGGGACACCTGCCCGTGTCCCGGTTCCTGTCCGTACCCTGTTTCTACGAGGGCGTCCTGGTGGGACAGATCTGCGCGGCCAATCCCGGGCGGGACTTCAACAACAACGACCTGCAGGGCGTCAAGGTCCTGGCCGGGCTCTTCGCCCTGGCCGTGTGCCGCAAGCGGGCGGAGATCGAGCTGGTGGAGGCAAGGGACGCGGCCGAGGCCGCCAGCCGGACCAAGAGCGAATTTCTGGCCAATGTCAGCCACGAGCTGCGCACGCCGCTCAACGGCATGTTCGGCATGCTCCAACTGTTCAGGGGAACCCCCCTGGCAGACGAACAGCAGCGTTGGATCGACACGGCCCTGGCCTCGGGCCGCAACCTGCTCCAGGTCATCAACGACGTCCTCGACCTCTCCAAGGTGGAGGCGGGAAAAATCGAACTGTTGCGCGCGCCCTTCTCCCTGCGCGGGCTCATCGAGTCCGTCAGATCCATGTTCGACGTGGCGGCCCGGGAGAAAAACCTGACCATGACCTGGACCGTGGACGACGACTTACCCGACGCCCTGCTGGGCGACCAGGGGCGCATCAGGCAGATTCTCTTCAATCTCGTGGGCAACTCCCTCAAGTTTACGGACACGGGAACCATCGCTGTCTCGTGCGAACCGGGCGGGCCTCGTGACAAAGAGACGGCAGCCACGCAGGAGGACGACTCCGTCACGCTCCTGTTCACGGTGCGCGATACCGGCATCGGCATCCCGGCCGATAAGATCGCGTCCATCTTCAACGCCTTCGAGCAGGTGGACGGCTCCTCGGCCCGGCGCTATCAAGGGGCGGGCCTGGGGCTTGGCATCGTCAAGCGGTTCGTGGAGCTCATGGGCGGCGAGGTCCAGGTGGACAGCGTCATGAGAGAGGGAACGACTATCTCCTTTACTGTGCGCGTGGGGCTCGCCCCGTCCGACCGCATGACGCCGGTCCGGGATACGGACTCCCCGCCCGAGGCCATGGGACCGCTGCGGCTGCTGCTGGCCGAGGACGACCGGATCAACCAACTGGCCGCCAGAGCGCTCCTGGAGCGCGAAGGATTCACCGTGGACGTGGCCGAGTCCGGGAAAGCGGTGCTCGCCGCGCTGGCCGAAAACGACTACGACTGCATTCTCATGGACATCCAGATGCCCGGCATGGACGGCCTGGAGGCCACCAAGGTCATCCGATCAGACGACAGGTTCAAGGACAAGCGAAGAATCCCCATCATCGCCCTCACGGCCCACGCCATGATCGGGGACAGGGAGAACTTCATCAAGGCCGGGATGGACGATTATCTCTCCAAGCCCATGGAAATCGACGCCCTTCGCAGAGTCGTGGCCCGGGTTGTGGGAGCTGCACGCTAATATCCCCGCCATGGAACGGCGGTCCTCTTTATGTCGTTCCACCTTGTCTTGATCCGGGCGATGGAATATGCTGAAGTCAATACATCTAACATTTATAAGCACGACAAATACCACCTATGCCTAATACGCCAGAAATTCTCGACACTCCCGCTTCCCCTCCAGCTCCTGCTGAAGAGTCCGGCCCCGTTGCTGGCTCCGGCCCTGACGGACAGGAACAGCCGCAGCCCGCGTCTGCCGCGCCGCAAGCGCCAGACCCCGCGCCCGCCGAATCCGGCGGTGAGGAACTTTTCGGCGGGGGGTCGGTCTTCGAGCCGGGCGGCGGCGTTTTCTCGCCATCGGGCATGGAATCCCCCTGGGCACAGCTCTTCGGGCAGGGGCTGCCGGAGGACGGCGACCTCGCAGGCTCCTTCATGGACGGCGCAGGCGAGATGCCGGGGCCTCTCTTTGGCGGGACGGCTCCCGGCTTTTTCTCCGGCTGGACAGGGGGGGGCGCTCCCGGATCGCTCCCGGACATCCAGCCGCAGTTCGGCGACCCGGGCCGCAATGACCCTCCCGGTCCCCATCCGGCGGCCAACCATGACCCTGACGACGAGCCCGGCAGGCAAAACAGCGGACCCGCCGCGCCCCACGATCCGCTCTTTTACAAACAATGGTACATCACCAACACCCAGGGCGGCGTGGACCTCAACGTGCTCACCGCCTGGGACGACTACACGGGCGAGGGCATCAAGGTCGCCATCTGCGACAACGGCGTGGACTACAACCACCCGGACCTCTCCCCCAACTATCTCCGGGGCCAAGGCTACAACGAAACCCTGGGCGTCAACGACGGCTACCCTGATCCGAACATGAACCACGGAACCGCCGTGGCCGGGTTCGTGGCCGCGGCCAAGAACGGCTACGGCATCCAGGGCATCGCCTACGACGCGACCATGGCCTCCTTTGTGGACGGTGATGCGGACGGCGCGCTGGAGGCTGTCCTGCTGCGCCAGACCACCTTCGACATCTCGCAAAACAGCTGGACCCTTTCCCCCTTTGCCGATGCGACCACCATCACCGGCGCCGTGGAGACCCTGGCCCGCGACGGGCGCGGCGGGCTTGGAACCGTGGCGGTCTTCGCCGGGTCCAACGAGCGTGCAAGCGGGATAATGTCCACTTACTACAACACCAACGACAGCCCCTTCGCGCTGTCCGTCGGCGCGGTGGACAGCGCGGGAAAATATGCCGACTTCAGCTGCGCCGGGCCCAACCTGCTGGTCACCGCGCCCGGCGAATCGGTCTTCACCACCGACCGCACGCCCCCGGCCGGGGACGATCCGAACTCCTATTTCCAGACCGGCGACGGCACGTCCTATTCGTCGCCCATGGTCAGCGGCGTCATCGCCCTCATGCTCGAAGCGAACCCGAACCTGGGCTACCGCGACGTGCAGACCATCCTCGCCTCCACCGCAGTGCGCGTCTCGACCATGACTTCCGACCCCGCCGGGCCGTGGGACTGGCAGATCAACAGCGCCTCCAACTGGAACGGCGGCGGCATGCACGCCAGCCACGACTACGGCTACGGCCTGACGGACGCCACCGCTGCCGTGCGTCTGGCCGAGTCATGGGACACCGGCCAGCACACCCATGCCAACCTCGACACCCAAACGGTCTCCACCATCCAGAACCTGACCATCCCCGACAACACCGGCGCGAGCCTCGACACCACCGTCTCCGTGGCCACGGACATCGTCGTGCAGCAGGCCGTGGTCTCCATCGAGATCGTCCATGCCCGGTTCGACGACCTGGAGATATCCCTGACCTCGCCCACCGGAACCTACAGCGTGCTCATGTATCATCCCAACCTGACAGGCCTTGCCCAGGAGATGGACATCACCCTGGCGGAATACCAGGCCGGGGCCACCCACACCTTCGGCGTGACGAACACATGGTCCTTCATGACCTCCATGTCCTTTGGCGAGAACGGCCAGGGCGACTGGCTGCTCTCCATTTCGGACACGGTCAGCGGCGACGAGGGCCAGCTCTCGTCATGGACGCTGACCCTCTACGGTGACGATGTCAGCAACGACGACCTCTACGTGTTCACCAACGAATATGCCGAGATGGCGGCGGCGGACCCCGCCCGGGCGACCATCGACGACGCCGCGGGAACCGACACCATCAACGCCTCGGCCGTGACCTCGGACTGCGTGGTCGACCTGACCCCGGGCGCAACCGGCACGGTGGACGGCGCCGCACTGACCATCGGTGCGGGGACCATCATCGAAAACGTCCATACCGGGGACGGCAACGACACCGTCATCGGCAACGACGCGGCCAACAACCTCTTCGGCTGGCGGGGCGTCGATTCCCTCTCGGGCGGCATCGGCAACGACCTGCTCTCCGGCGGCGAGGGCAGCGACACCCTCACCGGCGGCGCGGGCAGCGACATCTTCTACTACGGCTCGGCCGACGAGGGCGGCGATCTGGTCACGGACTTCAACCAGGCGGACGACGACTTTCACTTCGGCTACGATTCCTTTGGCCAGTCCGCCACGGGCGCGCTCGCCGCAAACCATTTCTTCGCCTCTGCGAACTCCGTGAACGTCACCGACGCCTGTTTCTATTTCGAATCCGACACCCTCTGGTACGACGCCGACGGCACGGGAACGGAAGCCGCCACCGCCATAGCCCAGGTGACGGGGGACGCCGTGCAGGCCAACGACGTCGTTTTCGTCTAGCCACCGCACTCGCCCGCGCCCCCAGCGCCCCCGGCGACCCCTTGTGACCTGTGCGTCGACCGTGGTAGAATCGGCGACACCCCATCCCCATGGAGACCTGCATGCCGACAGATACCGCCCTGGAAATCCTCGCCGCCTACAAGCAGAAGCACAGGCTCAACCCCGCCGCCGACAGGGCCACCATTTTCAAGTATGTCCTGTGGGACCGGTTCAAGGGACGCATGATCCTGGACAGCGACATCGAGCGGATGGTGGCGCAATCAACCACCCTTGGGGATCTCGCCCTCCATGTCCTGGCCCGGGAAAAACCGGCCATGACCGACGGCAGGCTTGAGCAGACCGCCCGTGAGGCTATCAAGAAGTACTTCGTGCTGAATTGCCCGGACGAGGCGTAAGTCCGGGGAGATCAGACCAGCACAAACTCGCGGGCGTCCACGTAGCGGACGGATTGGCCGGACAGGCCGATGGCTTCGTATTCCAGGGCAAGCTCCCGGCCATGGCCGAAAAACTCCCCCTGATAGCGGCGGGGAACATCAAGACGCGACGGCGCGCGGCCCAGCCGCCTGACCGCGTCCTCCACCACGCGCACCAGGGCCAGCCCCCGCGCCGACTGCCCCAGGGCGGGATGCCACGGTCCGGCCAGGACGTTGGCCTCCAGCGTATCCTCCGGGGCCAGCCCGAGACGGACCACCCGCACCCCGCGCGACCAGAACACTGCCAGCGCCGAGGCCAGCTCCCGTCTGGCCCGCTCCACGTCCCACGGCACATACTCGCCGCGCTCCCACAAGGCAGCCAGCCCGGTTCCGCGTACCACGAGGCATGGATAGAGCCGGGCTATCTCCGGGGCCAGCGCCGCGGCCTGCCGCGCATCCGACTGAAAGAGGCCGGGCCTGTCACCGGGCAGTCCGGGCAGGAGCTGGATGCCCAGAGCCAGCCCCGCATCGGTCACGGCGGCGCAGCCTCGCCGGGCGGTTTCGCCGTCGTAGCCGCGTCCGGCAGCGGCCAGGGCGCGGTCGTCAAAGGACTGGATGCCAAGCTCCACCATGTCCAGCCCCTGGTCGCGCAACCCGGCAAGGGCGGACGCGTCCACGCAGTCCGGGCGGGTTGAGCAGCGCACGCGGGTGAGGAGCCCGGCCAGGCGAAAGCGCGCGGCCAGGGCCAGGAATGTCTCGGGCCAGGGGAACGGCAGTGCGGAGAACGTGCCGCCATAGAAGGCCAGCTCGTAGGGGCCGCGTCCGGCGGCCAGGGCGTCTGTCAGGTCACGCTCAAGGGAGTGGAGCACGGCGCGCAGGTCCGCCTCGTCGCGGCCGGTCTGCTTGTCCTGCGCGCAGAAGACGCAGCGGAAGGGACACCCTGCAAAGGGCAGGAACACCGGCCAGACCCGGATGGACGGAACCGGGGGAACCGGCTCTGGGTGCTGGAAAACGATCCGCTCGGCCGCCACGTTCCGCTACCGGGTCATCCAGCGCCAGGCGTGCTCGATGGTCTCGTGAATGTCCTGATAGCGCGGCTCCCAGCCCAGGGCCTGCCCGGCCAGGGTCCGGTCCGCCACCAGCCGGGACGGGTCGCCGGGACGGCGCGCGCCGTATTCCGGTTCGATGGGTGCGCCGGTCACCTCGCGCGCGGCCTCGATGATCTCGCGCACGGAGTTGCCCGTGCCGGTCCCGAGGTTCACGGCCAGGGACGCATTGTCGGCCAGGTAGTCCAGCGCGCGGATGTGCGCGTCGGCCAGGTCGCAGACGTGGATGTAGTCGCGGATGCAGGTTCCGTCCGGGGTGTCGTAGTCCGTGCCGAACACGGTGATGGGCTTGTCCGGCTCGCGCGCGGCCCGGAGCACCAGGGGGATAAGATGGGTCTCCGGGTCGTGGGCCTCGCCAATCTCCCCATCCGGGTCGCCCCCGGCGGCGTTGAAGTAGCGCAGGGCGCAATGGCGCGTGCCGTGGGCCCGGCCGAAGTCCTCAAGCATGCGCTCAACCATGAACTTGGACCAGCCGTAGGGGTTGACCGGCCACTGGGGGTGCGTCTCGGCCATGGGGATCGCCTTGGGAGCGCCGTATACCGCGCAGGTGGAGGAAAAAACGATGGGCGCGACGCCGTGGTCTCGCATGGCTTCGAGCAGGGTCAGGGTTCCGGCCACGTTGTTGCGGTAATACTTGCCCGGAGCCTCGACGGACTCGCCCACATAGCAATACGCCGCGAAATGGATGACGCCCGCGATGTCATGGCCCGTGAACACGGCGTCCAACGCGGCGCGGTCCTCTATGTCGCCCGTGATCAGCGGCCCCCATTTGACGGCCCACTCGTGGCCGTAGACGAGGTTGTCGAAGGTCACGGGGGTGTAGCCCCGGGCGGCCAGGGCCTTGCATGTGTGGCTGCCTATGTATCCGGCCCCGCCCACCACGAGGATGGTTTTCTTGGTCATGACGTGCTCTCCAAAACCCATGAGTTGCATTGACTGTGTCTGCCCGCCCCGTGTTTTCTGCCCTTGGCGGGCTCCGGTCGTCTTCTATCCGTCCTACTTTTCCAGGTGGCGGCGGGCCATGCGCACCAGCTCGCCGGACTGCTCGAAGAGCCGTCGCCAGTTGTCGCTGGAGTGATTGTACACCTCACGCTCCGGGCCGTGGTGACGGACATTGGCCAGGGCCTTGGGCACATGGACCATGTCCGCCCCGCCCATGGCGAAGCGCAGGAACATGTCGTGATCCTGGGGGTATACGGCAGGATCATAGTAGCCGAAACGGTCATGCAGGGACCGCTTGTACAGCTTGCACACGCCGCACAGATACCAGTGGCAGAAGGCCGCGTCGAAAGTGTAGTCCGGCAGGGAGAAACGGCGCAGGATGCGGCCCGCATCGTCCACCACGTGCATGTCCGCATAGGCCATGTCCGCCCCGCTTTCCTCCAGGGCGGCCGCAAGCTCCGCCACCATGGAGGGCAGGAGCGCGTCGTCCGAGGCGATGAAGGTGCAATACTCGCCGGTGCAGGCCCGAAATCCGGTGTTCAACGCCTCGGAAAGCCCCTTGTTCCGCTCGTGGTGGATGACCGTCAGCTCGCGCCCGTCGGTGCGGTACCGGGCGTGGGTCACGCGCTCCACCGCGCCCGACACCTCGTCGAGATGGGCGGCGTAGGACACGGTTTCAGTACCGATGGCGGCCGCGAACTCCTCGATGACCCGCGCCGTGCCGTCGGTGGAACCGTCGTTGACCACCACGACCTCAAGGGGCGCGTACTCCTGGAACCAGGCGGCATCGAGGCACACGCCGAGGTATTTTTCCTGATTGTAGCAGGGGATGACGACGGAGACTTTCTTCATTGGCTTGTCCATGTGGTTACCTGTTCTGGTTTCGCCGGAGCGTCGCGCCGGAGGCCGGTATGGTCATGCGGGCTGAACGCTCGTTTCTGCCGGAGGGAGAGCTGCGAGGCCCAGAGCGTCCAGGCTCAGGACGTCGACCACGGCCGTGCCGTCGGGAAAGGGATGACCGCCCCGACCGCTCACGCCCAGAAAGGGCACGCCGCACTCGCGGGCCGCCCGGCAGTCCGTCATGGCGTCGCCCACGAACACGCAGCGCGACGGCGTCAGGCCGTGACGGGCCGCCACGTCGCGCACGATCTCGACCTTGGTCCGGGGCGAGCCGTGGACTTCGGCAAAGACCCCCTCGCCCAGACGGGTCAGCACGGTTTGGTCCAGCTCGGCCTGGGGCGTACCGGAAGCCACGAAGGCCGGGATGCCCCGCGCGGCCAGCCCGGCCAGGGTCTCGCGCGCGCCCGCAATGAACGGCGCGGCCATGACCTTTGCCAGGCTCAGCGCGTTGAAGGCGTCGCACAGCTCGGCCATGAGCGCGTCGGTCATGGCGATGCCGAGCAGGTTTTCGTGAAAATGCCGGAACTTCTCGAAGCGCGACACCCCGCCGTTAGCCA
>CAMYLL010000003.1 GCA_947259235.1 uncultured Pseudodesulfovibrio sp.
CCGGTGGGACCGTCGCGGTGCAGGGGATGGATCGCATCGGTCAGGTGATACGCCTGCGGCAGGGCGGAGTAGACGTCCATGAGCATGGAACGGAAGACATCGTGGCTGTGGCCCAGTCGGTTATGGGCCATGGCCTTGCGAAAGCCGACCACGCAGCCGAACAGGTTCTTGACCGCGCCGGACATGGTCATCTGGCAATGGACCTTGAGCTTGGGCAGGTTGAGGATGGCCTGGGCCTCCAGGGCGTCGCGCGAGATGCCGATGGTGCCTCCGCGCGAGAGGTTCAGGGGAACGGGGTTGCCCAGCCCGGTAACCTTGAGGCCCAGCGGGGCCAGCTCGTCGGCCAGCCCGGAGGCCCGGGCCACGTGGGCGGCGGGGCCAAAGGCGGGGGAGTCGGCCACGGTGACCCTGACGCCGCAGTCGAGCAGGTAGGCGCAGGCGGCGCGTACCACCCTCGGGTGTGTGGTGGAGTGCCGGGCGTTCCTGGCGGCCACGAGGTTCGGCTTGACCAGCACGTGCTCGCCCGGGGCCGGTTTCAGCCCCGCTTCCTCAAGCAGCAGGGCCGTGGCCGGACCGAGCAGGGTGGACTCGTACTCCAGAATGCGGGCGATGGCGACACGGGCGGTCATGACCTGATCATAGGCAGGAACCGGTCGGGTTTTCAAGATGAAAGGGTTGCCAAGCGTTGGGCGAAGGGGAAGAATGGCGGCATGCAGTGTCTGGTGAAACTCAAGAATGCGGCGGTGAGCCGGGGCGGCGTGCGGCTGGTCGGTCCTGTTTCCTGGCGGCTCCTGCGCGGGCGGCATGCCGCCGTCATCGGCGAGAACGGCGCGGGCAAGACCACCCTGCTGCGGCTCCTGCGCGGCGAGGTGCTCCCGGACCCCGGCGGCTCCCGCGAGTATGATTTCGACGGCGTTCCCCAGGCCTCGCCTCTGGGCCTGCGCGAGCGCATCGGGCTGGTCTCGGCCGACATGCAGGATTTCTATTTTCTCCATGCCCGGCGGACTCTCGGGCGGTCCGTGATCCTGTCAGGATTCTTTGACACCCCGCTCCTGTACGACGACCCCACGCCCGGACAGGCGGCCAGGGCGGACGAGATCGTCGCGTCGCTCGGCCTCGGCGTCCTGGCCGGGCGCGAGGTCGGCTCTCTCTCCACCGGCCAGCTTCGGATGCTGCTCATCGCCCGCGCCCTGGCTCCGGGGCCGGACGTGCTCCTCCTTGACGAATGTCTCGAAGGACTCGACTCCGGGGCGCGCGTTGAAGTCCTCGGCCTGCTCGATGCGGCGGCGGGGCGGTCCACCCTGGTCTGCGTGGCGCACCGTGCGGAGGACGTGCCTTCCTGTGTGGGGCACTTCACCCGCCTTGAATGCGGGCGTGTTGCGGCGAGCGGCGAGCGCGGGACTGTCTGGCCCCGGGACGTATCACAGGCGGCGGGTGCACCCGGATCGTCCATCATAATAGCCGCGTCTCACGCGGCGGGCGGCGGGCCTGCGTCCGGTTCGGAACTCGACTATCTCCTGCGCATGGGCAGCGTCTCGGTGGTCTGCGACGGGGCGCGCCTCTTGCACGACGTGAGTTGGGAGGTGCTGCCCGGCCAGTGCTGGGCCGTGGTGGGCGCCAATGGGGCGGGCAAGTCCACCCTGTTGCGCCTGATCCTCTCGGAGGTGGCCCCCTATGCGGATGACGGCGGGACCGGAACCATACAACGCCTCGGCGGCGCGACCATGGACGAGGCCCGCCCGCGTCTGGGTGTGGTTTCTCCTGCGCTCCAGGCGGCCTACGCCCGCGAATTGGGCTGGGAGGTGACCGCCCTGGAGACCGTGCTCTCGGGCTTCCGGGGCAGCGTGGGCATGCTCGACGAACCCACCGATGCGGAGCTGCTCGGGGCGCGGGACTGGCTCGACCGGGTGGGGCTTTCGGATCTGGCCGAGCGTCCCCTGCGGCGGCTGTCCTATGGTCAGCAGCGGCGGGTATTCCTGGCAAGGGCCATGGCTCCGGCTCCCGTGCTGCTCCTGCTCGACGAGCCGTTTTCCGGGCTGGACGCGCCCTCGCGCGCACGGATGCGCCGGGCGTTGCAGGAGTCGGCCGAGGCAGGGCTTTCCTTTGTCATGGCGACCCATCACGCCGAAGACATGATCGCGGCGGTGAACAGGGTGCTGGTGCTTGAGGCCGGGCGCGTGGTCTTCATGGGCAGCCGTGACGAGTACGAGGCCGGCCAGCAGGGCGGGGGTGACTCGGCCGTTGCCAAAGAGGGCGTCCCGAGGTAATGTGGGGCAGTGTTTTGACCAGCCACAGAGCGACTGAATCCGGAGGTTTTCGTGCGGCACGAAGGTGAAGTGACCTGGTTCAACGATAAGAAGGGATTCGGATTCATCACCGGCGACAACGGGGTGGACGTCTTCGTTCATTATACCGAGATCGTCCGTGACGGATTCCAGAGTCTGGATGCCGGAGAGCGCGTGAGCTACGGGGTGACCGACGAAGAGATCGGCCCCAAGGCCGTGGACGTTCATCCCATTGCGGAGAAAGCGGGCGAGAGCCTGCTCTAGCCTTCGGGGCCGGGACGGCCTCCGTCCGGCCATTCATCGTCCGCTCCGGGCGGACCACTCCCGATCACCGGGCGCGGGCGGCTACAGGCCGTGATCGCGCATGTGCGCGTCCAGGACGTTATCCACGGGGATGCGCTTTTCCTCGATTTTGCCGGGGGTGATGGTGTAGCGGGTGACCACCCAGTCGAGGTGGTCGATGTATTCGAGGTGGCCGTAGCCGCCCTCGGGGAGCAGGTCCTTCATCGTTTCCAGAAAATCGTCCACCATCAGATAGACGCCCTCATGGTCCAGCCGCAGGACGTCCCCGTCGTATTCCACCTGATCAAAGGGCAGGGAATCCTTTATCCTCTCGAATACTTCCGGCGTGATGCGGTGAAAGTCCGCGTATACCCTGACGTCGTCCATATCGTGTTCTCCCGGATGGTCTTTGCGTATGCTGGCGCACAAGCGTTTGGCCAGAGCCAGACAACTAAACGTCCGGGGTGAGCCGGTCAATCAGAAAGGCGTGCCTCGCCTGCAGGTCGTCCCACAGCAGTCGTGAGTTTTCGCGGCCCAGGGCGGCCAGCTCGTCGTCCGAGTATTTCGTGTCCAGCTTGAGCTTGTTGCCCATGACGTGGCCGATCTGCCGGGTGGTCTGCGACCGGGCCAGACTTGAGTGCTGTACGTGTTTGACGGCCAGGGTCCCGGCGTAGAGCGCGGGCATCCCGGCCAGGGCCGAGCGCAGGTCGCGGTCCAGGTCGTCGAACTGCGAGGGGGTGTAGCGCAGGTCGAACCCGCCCGCCCTGGCCACGGCGGCCATGGACACGAGGTGGCAGCATCCCGAGACCGAGAGGCAGGGGCGGACATAGGTGAACAGCCCGGTATCCACCGATCCGGCGCAGTTGTCGAACATGAGCACCCTGTTGGGCAGGGAGCCCGCTTCCGTAACTCGCGGCGGCGAGGGAAAGATGTTGTAGTCCGCCGACTGGAGCCCGTGGGGCGGGGTGGCGGCGGTGATCCGGCAGCCCACTGCCCCGACGTTCTCCCGGCCGCGCGCCGCGCCGAGCAGGCGGAGCAGCCAGTCCGGAGGCAGGACCACGTCGTCGTCCAGGAAGGCGGCCCAGGCGGCCTGTCGCACGGCGGGCAGGGCCAGGAGCCAGTTGCGGGCCGCTGGTGCGCCCACGTTGACGGGCAGGGTTTCCACATGCAGCGGCGCGCGTCCGTTGGCCGGGCCGAAGAGGCTCCGTGCGCGTTCCAGCACCTCGGGCGTGCGGTCCGTTGAGCCGTTGTCCAGGACGTATACCTGTGCCTGGCCGATGTCGCTGGCCGCAAGGCTCTCCAGGGTGGCGGCCAGCAGGTCCGCCTTGTTCCAGGAGTAGAGGAGCACGGCGGTGTCCGCAGTATCGGACTCACGGGCCAGCGGGGTGGGGGTGTAGAGTTCATGCAGCTTGAGAGTCAGGTTCACATGCCATGGGATCGCCCGCCACAGTCCGGTCAGGACTGCTCGGCCCGCGTCCGTCTCGCCTGCACGCAGGAGCAGCTCGCCTCCGGCATAGGCGCGCCACAGGCCCCATGTCAGCGGGTCGAGGTCCGTCACCACGGCCAGCGCTTCCTTGGGCGGGCGGGTATGGAAGGCCAGCTCGGCGTGCAGGCGGGCCTTGAGGGGCAGGGTCTGCCCGGTCCAGGAGACCAGCTCGAGGGCGGCCTCGGCCAGCTCGGGCCGGTTGATGAAGAGCAGGTCCTGCCAGCACAGCCGCAGCCAGCTCATGCCCTTGACCGGATCGCGCATGGTGGCGCTGAGGAATTGCAGGATGAGCTCGGTGTCGATTTCCCGGGTCAGGGTGTGCCAGATGGCCGTGCCCTCGCGGTCGCTGTCGTCCAGGCCTGTCGTTCGGGCCATGTGGTCCATAAGGGCGGCCAATGCGGGCGGCGCGTCCAGTCCGGCCTCAACCAGAGGGGACATCCATCCGCACAGGGCGGGCGAAAGCGGGTAGGCCTGCATGCCCCACAGCCCCATGCCGAGGGACGCGCTGCGACACCCGGGATCGTCGCGCCCCAGGGCGGCGGTTCCCTTGAGTATTCCGGCCAGGACGTCCGGCGTCCCCATGCCCAGGTGCCAGCCGGAGAACCGCTGCCCGAACGCGGGCTGGACGCCGGGCAGCGGCCCGGGGCAGGGGGGGAGCGTGGCGGGAGCGGCCAGGGCCGAGATGTATGCTGCTGTGTCCATGGTGCGCTACATCTAGCAGAAATAGTTTTTCTTCGTAAAGGGTGATGCGCGCCTGTCGCCCGCGTATACGCCCTGGTCCGGGCCGGTCCTGCCTCAGCGTCGAGTTGACTTTTCACGGACCGGCGCATAGGTGGTGAGCATGCCGATTTCCATTGACCAGGCCGGGTTGGCCGCAAAACTCCCGGGCGACCTGTTGCGTTCACTCCTGCTGGGCTGCACCGGCCGGGTTCACCTGCACGCAACGGCGGCCCTGGCTCTGACTCATTCGCGCGCGCCGGGCGACCCCTGCGCGCGCATCGCGGCGGACCTGCTCCTGGCCGCCTGGGGCGAGAACCCCTTTGACGCACAGTGCGCGGCCGCTGTGGTCGAGGCCGCTCCGAAAACAGGGGAGCCGGACAAAGCCCTGATCCCCATCCTGCGTTCAGCCATGGTTCACTGGCAGCCCGAGGCAACGCCCGAGGCGCGGCTGGCCATGGCCGGACCTCCGGCCGATCAGTTCGCCTACATCATGGCCCGGCTGCGCCACCTGCCGCGCAACTTGTTCTGGTGGCATCATCTGTATGAATACTGCCGCATCTGCGGCGACTGGAGCATTCTCCTGGCCGCCCTGGACGGTCCGGCCGCAGTGGGGACCGTGCCGCCCGAGGGGCTCGGCCCGCTCTTTGCCTTTGCCCGGGCCAACGCCTTGTTCCTCATGGGCGACGTGTTGCCCGCCGCCGGAATGTATCGCCACGTCGAGCTGTCGTTGCCCCTGCCCCTGGTCCGGGAGCGGCTGGCCACGGCCTGGCTCCGCTCGGGCAAGCTGGACAAGGGCACCGACCTGCTGCGCCGGTGCGCCCTTGAACGGCCGTGGCACGCGGGGCTGTTGTTGCGTCTTTACGAACTTTTCGCGGACGGAGCCCGGGAGACGGCCGTTCCATCCGGGCGGACCATGATCCTTGGGTACAGCTACAACAAGGCGGACGATCTGGCCGCCACCCTCGATTCCCTGGTCCGTTCCGAGCTAGGCGACGCCCGGGTGCGCATCCTCGACAACGGCAGTTCGGACGACACCGCCGAGGTGGTTCGCCGGTTCGTGGACCGTTTCGGCTCGGACCGGGCGGCCCTGGTCTCCCTGCCCGTCAACGTGGGCGCGCCTGCGGCCCGCAACTGGCTCATGAGCCTGCCCGAGGTGCGGCAAAACGACTATCTGGCCTACATCGACGACGACATCTCACTGCCGGGCGACTGGCTGCTCCGGCTGGGCGGCGCCGTGGCCCGCTACCCCGAGGCAGGGGTCTGGGGGTGCAAGGTCGTGAATTTCGACGGCCCGGCCCGGGTGCAGTGCGGCGAGCACAATCTGACGCCGGACCCAGCGGGGCGCGACGCCGCGCTCATGGCCACCCTCATGCTTCAGGAGGCGGACTATGGCCAGGCGGATTACATCCGTCCCTGCGCCTCGGTGACCGGGTGCGTGCATCTCTTCCGCACGGAGCGGCTGCTGGCCGCCGGTCCCTTTGATCTGCGCTTTTCCCCCACCCAGTACGACGACCTGGAGCGGGACCTGCGCATGGTGCTGGGCGGCGGCTATGCCGTGTATCAGGGATTCCTGGCCATTCCGCACCGGCGCACCTCCGGCGCGGCCAGCGACGCGGGCGGGCCGCAGTCCGCCGGGGCCGAGGCCAACATGCACAAGCTCATGGCCAAGTACACGCCCGGGGAGTTCGAGCGCATGGCCGGGCTCATGGACCGCGTCCTGCTCGACGATGTGCTTCGCAAGGGCCGCGAGCTCGGCCTTTGACCAAAACGTGCAGCGAGTAGCGGACGAGGCGGTTTGAAGGCGATTTCAGGAGAAAATGATAGCTTTTTGGTAAAATTTGTAGCAGAGGCCATTGCTCCGTGCGCGGACCGTGTGCATAATGAACCCACACAGCACCAGGGCCGTGGAATGGCGGCCTCGCACCCGGACACATTTCGACATCATACCCAAGGAGAATCCATGTCCAAATTCGAATCCTACACCTTGTTCAGCGGCGGCGCCCAGGGCGCGGAGTCCGAATTCGGCCGCCTGGCCGAGCAGTACGGCCTGGCCGAGGTCAACTATACCTTCGAGGGTCACAAGATAGAGCGCACCCGCGGCATCCGCGTGCTGACCAACGAGGAGCTGATCAAGAAGGACGTCAGCCTGACCTACGTCTCCAAGCTGCTCAACCGCAAATTCACCAACGCGGACAAGATGCGCAAGGTGCTGCAGACCATCATGTATCAGGTGGAGTCTTCCCATCAGGTGTTCGTTATCGGAACCATCCAGGAGGACGGCACGGTCAAGGGCGGAACCGGCTGGGGCGCGGAGTTCGCCAAGATCTGCAACAAGGACCTCTACGTCTTTGGTCAGGTCAAGAACGCATGGTTCAAATGGGATTCCGGCGAGTGGGCTTCCGTCACCGAACCGGTGATCAGCGATATGCACTTCACCGGCACGGGGACCCGTTTTCTTGAGGACAACGGCAAGCAGGCGATCATCGACCTCTTTGCCCGCTCCTTCAAGTAGTCGGCGGCAGTTTCGGTTTTTCAGGCGGTCCGGGGTATCCGGGCCGCCTTTTTTCATGCCCGGCGGTCTGCGGCCCGGTCGTCGCGGGCCGAGGCGAGCAGGGGGCGCATCATGCGCCAGAAGGCTCCGGCCGGGCCGTCCAGGGTGGGCAGCACCGCGTCCAGGGCGTCAAGGAATCCGTCGCGGTCGGCCCGTGTCACGGCGTGATCCATGCGGGTCAGTTCTGCCAGATCGAACCGGTGCTCCATCTTGTAATGGTTGGCATAGGCCTGGGCCACCCCGGCCCGGGTGCGTGCGCCGCCCGTGTCCTGGAGGTGGACCACCTCGACCCCGCCGTCGTAGATCACCTGTCCGCCCGCTTTCCATATCTGGAGGTCGTGCTCGATGTCGTCCACCTGTGACGGCGAGAAACAGACGTCGAAGCCAGGCACGCCCAAGGCGGACAGGCGCTCCATGTGAAAGAGATGACAGCAGCCCATGACCGTCAGGCTCGGCCGGGCGGCGTCGAACTGGCCCATGTCCATGAGGGTGGGCGCGTTGGCCGTGAGCCGGATCTTGCGCTCGCCGATCTCCTGAAAGGCGCGGAAGGCGTACTGGATGGTGCGCACGTCCTGGTTGACGCATTTCGCCCCCACGGCCGTGGCCTTGGGGAACCGCTCCAGGGTGGCGGCGTAGCGGGACAGCCAGTGGGCGGGCAGGAGCACGTCGTCGTCCAGGAAGGCCACATGGCGCGCCCGGCGCACCTCCGGCAGGGAGAGCAGCCAGTTGCGCGCGGCTGGGGCGCCCACGTTGACGGGCAGGTGCACGAATTCGGGGGTCAGTCCGGGCGCGGCGGCTCGTACCCGGTCCTCCAGCTCCTGCGGCGAGCAGACCGTGGTGCCGTTGTTGAGGATGGTCACGCGGGCCGGGCCGAGGTCCGTGGCGGCAAGGCTGGCCGCTGTCCGGGCCAGCAGGTCCGGCTTGTTCCAGGAGTAGAGGCAGATGTGCGTTTGCGAGGCCGCGTCCGGCTTGGCCATCGGGTGGCCCAGCTCGGCCAGCAGTTCTATGGCCGCTGGCTGGAAAGGCTCCATTTCAAGCGAGGCGCGTAGAAAAAGACCTGCCTGCGCCCGGTCGTCGCGGTCCATGGCCATGCGTGCGCGCAGGTTGAGGCCCGCAAAGCTCGGCACGGCATGGTCGAGGAGCTGCTCGGCCAGCTCCGGCTCGCCCGCGCCGTAAGCGCCCCAGGCCAGGGTTGGCCCGGCCAGCGGCCCGGACTCGGACGACGCCACAGCTTTGATGCCTCCCAGCAAGGGGCCGCGCATGCCCGATTGCCAGACCCGGAGCAGGACCGGGTATCGGTAGGCGTTGGCTGGCTGGGCGCGAATGTAATCCAACAGCGCGTCCGGGTCAGCGGAATCCGTGTCCGGCGGGGCCATTGGTTCCGGCAG
This sequence comes from uncultured Pseudodesulfovibrio sp., assembly GCA_947259235.1. Lineage (GTDB taxonomy): Bacteria > Desulfobacterota > Desulfovibrionia > Desulfovibrionales > Desulfovibrionaceae > Pseudodesulfovibrio. The sequence continues at coordinate 8,713 of CAMYLL010000003.1, forward strand.
GGGCTCGGTGTCGTTGAGGGTGCGGGCCTGGGTCAGCCAGTCTTCCATGGGCGGGTGGCCGATGGTTCGGTGCATGTCCGTGGCCAGACGGATGGTGTCGCGGTTGAAGGGGTCGAAGATGGCGGCGTGTCGGACAAGCCCTGCCCCCAGGGCCGCGAGCCCCGGCGTCAGGGGACGTGCTTCCAGCAGGGTTCCGGCGGCTGCCAGGGCGTGGTCCGGGGCGAGGTCGCCGCTGGCGCGGGTGAGATGGATCAGACGCGAGACACGGTGGGCGGCGTTGTGCATGGATCGGATGTAGCAGATTTGCCCCCCCGAGGGAAAGGAAGGAATACGCCCTTTGACCACTGGCGACGGCTCGTCGTCTTGATTCGCCCCGGCGTCATCGTTTGCCGCGTGCCGGTTCCCGGGATTCGGCCGAGAACATGCCAAGCGAAAACCCCCCGGCGCTGCGTGCGGCGGGGGGCTTTCGTTGATCTGGCGGTGATCAGTTCTCCAGCTTCTTTTTCGATTTCTTCTTGGAGGGGGAGAACTTCTTTACGTCGATGTTGTACTTCTTCACCTTGTAATTGACGATGCGGTAGGACACGCGCAGGTCGCGGGCGGACTGGAGCATGTTGCCGCCGGTCTTCTTGAGCGAGTCCACCAGCAGCTCCTGCTCGAACTTGGCCACGGCCTCGCCGAAGGAGAGGTTGATCCCCGTGGCCGAGCTTTCGGCCGACTGGAGGGTGGGCGGCAGGTGGTACGTGCGGATGACCGACTCCTCGCATAGCAGCACGGCGCGTTCGATGCAGTTCTTGAGCTCGCGCACGTTGCCGGGCCAGTGATACATGACGAGCAGTTCGATGGCCGGGGTGGAGATGCGTTTGACTTCCTTGCCGTACTCGCCGCAAAAGTCGCTGAGGAAATGCTCGGCCAGGGGCAGGATGTCCTCGCGTCGTTCCTTGAGGGGCGGGATGAAGATGGGAAAGACGTTGATGCGATAGTAGAGGTCCTCGCGGAAGCGACCCTTTTCCAGCAGCTCTTCCAGGGGCTGGTGGGTGGCGCAGATGAGGCGGACGTCCACAGTGATGGTCTGTTCGCTGCCCACGCGCTGGATTTCCTTTTCCTGGATGGCGCGCAGCACCTTGGCCTGGGCGTCCATGGACAGCTCGCCGATCTCGTCGAGGAACAGGGTTCCCTGGTCCGCCACTTCGAAGAGGCCGCGCTTGGTCTGGAAGGCCCCGGTGAACGCGCCCTTCTGGTGGCCGAACAGCTCGGACTCGATGAGCTCCGAGGGCAGGGCCGCGCAGTTGAGCTTGATCAGCGGCTTGTCGGCCCGGGGGCTCGACGAATGGATGGCCTCGGCCAGCAGCTCCTTGCCGGTGCCGGACTCGCCGCGCAGCAGCGCCGTGGCCCGGCTGGGGGCCACCTGTCGCGACTGGCGCAGGACAAGGCGCATGGCCTTGCTGGCCGCCACGAAGTCCTTGGGCGGAGCGGAGTCCGCGCCGCCGGCCATCATGCCCTGGTTGAGCATGTGGCTCTGGGCCGCCATCTCCTCCTGGAGCTGGGCCACGTGGCCCGCGATGATTCCCGCCACCACTTCGAGGAACTGGCGGTGGGCGTCGAGGTCCTCGGCCGGGATGAGCGGCACGTCCACGGAGAGGGCGCCGATGACTTCCTCGTCCTCGGCCCGGTGGTTGATCACCGGCACGCAGATGAAGCCGAGCTTGCGGAGCTCGTCCTCGCTGCGTCCGAAGGCCTTGTTGAGGAACTCCTTGTCGTCGGACATACGCGGCACGGTGATGGACTGGCCGGAGTCAAAGACGCGTCCGATGATGCCCCGACCGGGGGAATAGGTGACGTCGTCGGCCTGGGCCGGGCTGTACGTGAGCGAGAGCTTCAGGTTCTCGGTCTTGGGGTCCATGATGACCATGAACGCCCGGACGTACTCCATGTCCTGGGCCAGGGTTTTCAGCAACCTGTTCAGCGATTCCTCAAGGGGGGCGTCCCGCTTGAGGGTTTCCTGTATGGTTTTGAGGGTGACCAGATAGCTGAGATCCGAGTCGGCCTGTGTCGTGTATGCCATTTGGTTACTTCTCTAGGCTTCGAGCGCGGCCACGCCCATGGCGAGGGCCTTGAGGTTGACGGCCTGGATCTTTGCCGGGAGGTTCGCCTTGATGGTCGCTTCCAGGGCCTCGGGGCCGAAGGGGAGCGCGCCCGTGGCGCACAGGGCGCCGAGCAGGGCTATGTTGCCGCTCTGGACGGCGCCTGCTTCGATGCCGATGGTCTGGCTGGCCATGTAGTAGGCCTTGTCGGTGCAGGCGGCGATCCGTTCCCTGACCTCGTCCATGGTGGGGCATTCCTGCTTGCCCATGGCCACGGAAAGGGGCGGCATGAACTCGGTGCTGGAGAGCACCAGTCCGCCGCGCTTGAGGTAGGGCAGGGCGCGCACGGTCTCCATGGGCTCGAAGCCCATGAGGATGTCGGCTTCGCCGTGACCGATCTTTGGCGATTTGCAGCCGATGAGCACGGTGGATTCCACCACGCCGCCGCGCTGGGCCATGCCGTGGATTTCGCCGGAGGTGACCGGCAGCCCGGAGGCGAGCACGGTCTTGGCGAGCAGGGTGGTGGCGGTCAGGGTTCCCTGGCCGCCCACGCCGGTCATGAATATGCGGATGGGCTTGACGTCGTTCATTCTAGCTGCCCCTTTTCTTCGCTTTGATGTGTCCGCAGATCTGCAGGCAGAGCATGCAGCCGTTGCACAGGATGGGATTGACCGCGGCCTTTCCGCCGGACTTGTACATGGCGGGGCAGGCGAGCTTGTCGAGGCAGTCGAACCGTCCGGCGCAGCTGTCCGCGACGTAGGCGACCTGCGGAGCGGTCTTCTTGTAGACCCGGCGGGTGAAGAGCGGGCACGGCTCCTTGGCGATGAGCACGCGCACGCCGGAGAGCTCCTTGAGCTCCTCGAAGGCGGCCAGGGTTTTCTTCTGGTTGAAGGGATTGACCTCGCGCACTTCGGTCACGCCGAGTCCGCGCACGGCGGCCTCGATGCTCAGCGGGGAGTCGTTCTCGCCGAGTATGGTGCGGTCCACGCTGGGGTTGGGCTGGTGGCCGGTCATTGCCGTGGTCCTGTTGTCCAGCACGACGATGAGGATGTCGTGTTGGTTGAATACGGCGTTGGCGACGCCGGTCAGGCCGGAATGGAAGAAGGTGGAGTCGCCGATGAAGGCGACCACGGTCTGCCCGGCGGCCCGGGCCGCGCCGCAGCCCGCCGAGATGGACGATCCCATGCACAGCAGGAAATCGGCCGCCTGGAGCGGGGGCAGGATGCCCAGGGTGTAGCAGCCGATGTCCGAAGAATAGACGGCGTCGTCGCCGAAGACCTTCTTGGCCGCGAAATAGGTGCCTCGGTGTGGGCAGCCCGCACAAAGGTTCGGCGGACGCATGGGCAGCTCGGCGGCCGGGCAGGTTTCCACTGCTGCGGCGGGCGCGCCTGCCAGCTCGCGGATGGCGTTCTCCACCATGGTCACGTTGAACTCGTTGTTGGCCGGGAGGGTCCCCTTGCCCATGATTTCGAGGCTGAGGCCGTTCTTCTGGGCCAGCACGCGCAGGTCGTTCTCAAGGATGGGCTCCAGCTCCTCGACCACGAGCAGCTTGGAGACGGACTTGAGAAAGTCGAGGCACATGGTCTCGGGCAGGGGGTTGGAAAAGCCGAGTTCGAGGACCCTGACCGTGTCGCCCAGACCCGAAGCGGCCAGGGCATCGGCCACATAGGCGCGGCTGATGCCGGAGCAGGCCACGCCGATAGTACCGCTGCCGGTGACGGTGTTGTAGGGGGACGTCTCCGCCTCGGCGCGCAGCGCTTCGAGCCGCTCCAGCAGCGCCACGTGCATGGGCCGGGAAAACGCCGGGATCGGGACGAATTTCGAGGGATTGCGTTTGAAACCCTCGGGGGTACCCGGCTCGGTCACCGGGCCGAACTCCACGGAGCCGCGCAGGTGGTTGACCCGGGTGGTGGTGCGCAGCAAAAAGGGTGCGCCGTGTTTCTTGCTCAGGAGCAGACCGTCGCGGGTCATGTCCTTGGCTTCCTGGGCCGTGGCCGGTTCGAGCACGGGCATGCCTGCGATGCGGGCGTAGTACCTGTTGTCCTGCTCGTTCTGGCTGGAGTGGCAGCCGGGGTCGTCGGCCGAGAGCAGCACAAGGCCGCCCGGAGTGCCGGTGTAGCACAGGGTCATGAGCGGGTCGGCCGCCACGTTGACGCCCACGTGCTTCATCGTGCACAGGGTCATGGCGCCGGACAGGGTCGCGCCGCCGGCCACCTCAAGGGCGACCTTTTCGTTGACCGAGTATTCAAAGGTGTATTTGCCGTCGGGGGACAGGCGGAACAGCGTGTCCGGGACCTCGGACGAGGGGGTTCCGGGGTAGCAGGTGGCTACCTGGAGCCCTGCCTCGACCGCTCCGCGAACGATGGCCTCGTTGCCGAGCAGGAGGTGGGTTTGGCCGGGAGTGTCGGCCAGAAGAGGATGTGCCATGTGGATTCTCCGTATTCTCTGATGGTGGGAACGGTTATTTCGCTTCCAGCTGGGCGATCTTGTGATCAATGAAGGGCTTGTCCGCCACGGGCTGTTCGGCAAGCTTGCGATAGGCGTCCAGGGCCTGGGCCGTGTCGCCTGCCGCCTCGGCCGCCACGGCGAGCTGCCTGTAGACGGGCACGGTGAAGGCGGCCGGAGCGATGCCGGACAGTTCCTTGAGCTCGGTTAGGGCTTCGCCCGCCTTGCCAGCCAGGGTCAGGCATTTGGCGTTGCCCAGACGGGCTACCAGCCTGAGATCGTCGTCGGCCTCGCCCGCCAGCCGGGCCCAGTATGAGGCGCTCTTGTCGTAGAGGTCCTGGTTCATGGTGGCCTCGGCCAGTTCGAGGAGGAGGGCGGGCTTTGCGGCCGAGGGCGCGTCGCCGAGCAGGGCTTCCAGACGGTCGATCTTGTCCTGGCCGGATGCCTCGATGAGGATGGTGCCGAGCTGCGCCTGGGCCTTGGTCAGCGCCCGGGCGGTGTATCCGGTGTATCCGGCATAGGCGGCGGCCACGAGGACGATGGCGACCACGCCCGCGATGAGCTGCTTGCTGTGTTTGAATGCGGCTTCGATGACGGGATGCAGCGTGTCGGGAACACGGGCCTCGATGTCGTCGAGGGTGGAGTGGTCGGTGGTCTTGTTTTCAGCCATTGCTTTCAGTGTCCTCCATAAAAGTGTCTTGATGGCTGTCGGCGCAAGCCTTAACAGCGCAGAGGGCTTGATAAGCAAAATTGTAAAAAAGGTCAAAGGCTATTTTGTTTGAACAGGGTCTTTTGGCCCGAAATCAGCCGGAATCAGCCGGTGTCCCGCTCGCAAATGACAAAATGCGTAAATCGGCTCCGCAACGGATTCCGGCTGGGTAACTGGCGCGTCCTGTTTGACTTTTCTCCCGGTCGGGGGTTAGCACATTTGACCGGGTGGAGCGATGATCGTTCATTCCGACATTTTTCGGATATTTGCCAAGGAGGCGGCATGGAGATTCGCGAGCAGATGATTGAGATGGGCAAGCGTGCCAGGCGCGCGTCGCGTGCACTGGCCAAGGCCTCGGGCAAGGCCAAGCAGGAGGCGCTCATGGTGCTGGCGGACCTGCTGGAGTCCGAGGGCATGGCCATTGCCAAGGCCAACGCCAAGGACCTGGACGCGGCGGCCGAGCGCGGGCTGGACAAGGCGCGGATGCAGCGGCTGACCATCAGCGACAAGGTGCTCGACGCCATGATCAAGGGATGCCGCGACGTGGCCGCCATGCCGGACCCCGTTGGCGAGCTGGAATCCATGAGCAAGCGGCCCAACGGCATGCTGGTGGGCCGGATGCGCGTGCCTCTCGGCGTGGTGGCCATGATCTACGAATCACGGCCCAACGCCACGGTGGACGCGGGAATCCTGTGCCTCAAGGCGGGCAACGCGGTGATCCTGCGCGGCGGGTCCGAGGCGTTCCATTCCAACACCTGTCTGGCCGGGCTCATGCACCGCGCCCTGGAGCAGGCCGGGCTGCCGCAGGACGCCGTCCAGGTTCCGCCCACGGCGGACCGCGAGGCGGTGGCCGAGATGCTCAAGCTTTCAGACTACATCGACGTAGTCATCCCGCGCGGGGGCGAAGGCCTCATCCGCGCCGTCACCGAGCAGGCCACCATGCCGGTGCTCAAGCACTACAAGGGCGTCTGCCACATCTTTGCCGACGCCTCCTGTGACATCACAAAGGCCGTGCCCATCATCGAGAACGCCAAGGTGCAGTACCCCAGCGGCTGCAACGCCCTGGAGTGCCTGCTGGTGCACAAGGACGTGGCCGAGGTGCTCCTGCCCCGGGTGGACGCGGCCCTTGGTTCCAAGGGCGTGCGGTTCAAGGCGTGTCCCCGTTCCCTGCCCCTGCTGGGCGAGACCGCCGAGCCAGCCTCTCCCCTGGACTACGGGTTCGAGTTTCTTGATCTGGTCATGGCCGTCAAGGTGGTGGACTCCCTGGACGAGGCCCTGGACTTCATCGCCGAGCACGGCTCCAATCATACGGAGTCGATCCTCAGCGAGAACTACGCCCACTGCATGCGCTTTATCCGCGAGGTGGACGCCTCCCTGGTGGTCTCCAACGCCACCACGCGTTTCAACGACGGCGCGCAGCTCGGCCTGGGCGCGGAGATCGGCATCTCCACTTCCAAGCTTCACGCCTATGGCCCCATGGGCATCCGCGAGCTGACCAGCGCCAAGTTCGTCCTGTTGGGCGAAGGGCAGATCCGGGAGTAGCTGACCGGGCATATATCATTAAAAGAATAAAGGCCGCCGTCCCGAGGGACGGCGGCCTTTCTTATGGCTCATTGGGAGCGGGGCTAGAGCTTAAACACCCGGGGCGCGCCCGCCGTGTCCTCCAGCCGGTATCCGGCCTGGGTGATCTGGTCGCGCAGGGCGTCCGAGGCGGCGAAGTCCTTGGCCTCGCGGGCCTTCTGGCGGTCAGCCAGCATGCCCTGCACTGCGGCGGGGAGCTCGGCCAGAGGTATCGGCATCTGGCTGTGGTCGATGATGCCCAGGATGGAATCCACGGCCATCAACTCGTCCAGGCAGGCCGAGGCGGCGGCCCCGGTGAGGGTTCCTGCGGCGGCCCAGGCGTTGACCTGCTTGATGAACCGGAAAAGCACGGGCCAGAAACGATGCAGGGCGAGGTCGTCGTTCATGGCGGCCTTGAACCCGGCGCGCAGGTCGAACACGGCCTGATCCGCCTCGGCGGGCATACCCCGGCCCGAGTCGGCCCGGGTCATGGTCAGCACGGCCGCGCCTTCCTGAATCCTGCGCCAGTTGCGCGCCCACATGGACAGGTTGTCGTCGTTGGCGCACAACGGCTTGCGGCAGGCCGAGGAGAGCAGCCACAGCCGTGCGGCGTGGAACCCGCCGAGCTTATCGGCCACCGAGGCCAGGGTTTCGTCGGCGCAGCCTGTGGCCTGCTGGTTGACCAGCCATGCCTGCAACTCGCGCCCGGCCGTGGACCAGATGGCCCGGAGATTTTCCAGATGGGGGAAGCGGTGCTTCTCGCTGCCGATCATGACGTCGATGCGGTCCAGGGCGGTCAGGGCCGTGGCCGCATGCTGGAGGAACCACGTGGGGCGGACATTGCCCCACTCCGTCTCCAGCACTTCGCCGCGCTTGAGGTCGAGCAGGGTGGCCCGCTTGAGCAGGGTGAAGTCCAGGGGGTTGTCCTTGACGTAGGCGTCGAGGTCCACGGTGCGTCCGCCCGAGACCTTGTCCATGTCCATGGCCCCGATCTCGCCGTAGCGCTTGTCGCGGAAGACATCGAAATAGACCGAGCGGAGCTTTTCATAGGCCAGCCCCTTGCCGAGCAGCTTGCGGCACAGCTCCAGGGCCTTGCCCTCGCTGCCGGAGGACAGGGGGAAGGCAACGCTCTCGGCCACGCCCATGTCGCGCGCGCGGGCCATGACGGCGGCGCGCCCGTCCGCGGCAAAGGCGGCCAGCGAGGCGCTCGTCTGCCGGACGGCGGCCAGGGTCCTGTCGTCCATGTCGGTCAGGCCCACTGCGGCCTGGGCCTCTACCCCGCGCGAGCGCAGGTGGCGGGCCAGCACGTCGAGGACCATCACCCGCCGCCAGGCGTCGAGACCGTCGGGGTTGTCCAGGCTCGGGCCCATGGTATAGACCCCCAGCCCCGCGCCGGTCTTGAGCGGCTTGACGGCGCCGGAGGCCATGTCGAAGACGGTGATGCCGCTGCCTGTCTGCTGGCGGTAGAGATGGGTGCTCAGGTAGCGCTCGCCCGAGTCGGGAAAGAGGGTGACGATGAGCCCGTGGTCGAGCCGTTCGGCCAGCTGGAGCGCGCCGCCCAGGGCCGCGCCGGAGCTCATGCCCGTGAAGATTCCTTCGGCGCGGGCCAGCCTGCGGCAGTTCTCGAAGGCGGTCTCGTCGTCCACGTGGAGGATCTCGTCGAGCCATGTTTTGTTATAGATGCCCGGGGGGTAGGATTCGAGCATGTTCTTGAGGCCCTGAATCTTGTGGCCTGCATAGGGCTCCACGGCGGCCACGTGGACCGAGCCCATCTCGTGCAGCCGCTTGGCGATGCCCATGGCCGTGCCGGAGGTGCCAAGGGCCATGACGCAGTGGGTCACCGCGCCCCCGGTCTGCTCCCATATCTCAAGGCCCGTGCCGTGATAGTGGGCGTCGATAGAGGCGGGGTTGTTGAACTGGTCCATGAGCACGTAGGTTTCCGGCTCCTCGCGGGCGTAGCGGTAGGCGCGCTCTATGGCGCCGTCGGTGGAGAGATGGCCGGGGGTCAGCTCCAGCTCGGCCCCGTAGGCGGCCATGATCATCTTGCGCTCCTCGCTGGCCGTCTCCGGCATGAGCAGCTTGATGCGGTAGCCCTTGATGGCCGCCACCATGGCCAGCCCCACGCCGGTGTTGCCCGAGGTGGCCTCGATGATGATCTTGTCCTTGGTCAGCTCGCCGGAACGCTCCGCCGCCTCGATCATGGCAACCGCCACCCGGTCCTTGATGGAGCCGCCCGGGTTCTGCGCCTCGAGCTTGGCCAAAATCTTGACGTTCGGGTTGGGGTTGAGATTGCGTATCTCCACCAGCGGGGTTCCGCCGATGAGTGAAAGAAGGTCTTTATTCATTTCATTTCCCTGAAATAATGGAAAAAGGATTCGCACGTGACCAGAGCACAGTATTGCAAATTTGCGACAGGTGCAACTGGCACGCATCGTGCAAATCTCAGGCGAATCCGGAGCGATTGACACCGCATCAACACCGCACAAAGGACCAGGCATGACCGCGTATCCGTTTTTGAAGGACAACATCGAGTATCTCAGGCGCAAGGGCCACCCGATCTTTCACTGGCTCTCCACCCGCGAGTTCAATGAGGAGGCGTTGCTGAACAACCTCTACATCAACCGGTTCGGCATCCATGACTGGCGCATGGAAAACGGCCAGGGGATGTTCGAGAGCCTGCCTCCAAACGGTCTGTACGGATCATGGCTCGGCGGCGACAAGCCCGAGACCTCGGCCACCTTCATCGTGGGCTGCAACCTGGGCTATGGCGTCAACCATGTCATTCAGGGCATGCCCGACAGCCACAAGATCATGCTCATCGAGCCCCGGCCCGAGATGCTCCTGGCCTGCCTGAGCCAGACCGACTACCGGCCGTTCTTCGAGGCCAACAAATTTCACATCCTGGTCCCCGACGAGCGGTACATCCACGAGGTGCTCAGGAATCTGGACCTGCAGTTCGTCTACGGCCAGATTCATCTCAAGAGCGATGTTCCCAGTCAGCAGCTCGGCCCCGAGTATGCCCGCTGGGCGGTCTTTGTCCGCAACAAGCTGGAGAACTTCTCCCTTGAGCTGTCCACCCTGCGCTTTCGCCAGGACGTCATGGTCGGCAACGAGATTCACAACTTCAGACGGGCCATGGCCGAAGGCTCCATCAAGAACCTGGAAGGCAAGGCGGCAGGCATCGGCGGGGTCATCCTTGGCGCTGGGCCGAGCCTTGAGGACTTTGTGCCCGCGTTGCTTGAGAATCCGGGCTACGCCCTCTACACCAGCGCCCTGCAGACCGTGCCAACCCTCCAGGCGCTGGGCATCAAGCCCCATTTCTGCGTGGCCATCGACTACGACGATTCCATGCTCCGCATCTTCGATCGCCTCGACCCCGATTTCGTTCAGGACATTCCGCTCATTTACTCCACCAAGGTCAACCCCGAGGCGGTGGCCCGCTATGCCGGGCCGACCCTGCCCCTGTGGACCGTGGGCGGCATGGGGACCTATTCCATGAAGGAGCATGACCTCGTGCTGGACGCGGGCGGCAACGTCTCCGTGACCATCTCGCGGCTGCTGCGCTGGATGGGCGTCAACCACATGCTGCTCGTGGGCCAGGACTACGCATGGCTCAAGAATCGCTCCCACGCCGCCGGGCATCACAACCACACCACCAACATGGTCCGGCAGAGCTACCACCAGACCACCCGGAACATGGACGGCGAGGAGATACTGACCACCGTCCAGTACATGACGGCCAAGCGCGAGCTGGAGGCTGACATCAAGGACGCCTCGCTCCCGGTCTTCAACGTCTACGGCGGCGGCGCTCCCATCGAGGGGACCCGGGTCGTCGATCTGTCCACGGCCTATGCCGAGGGGCTCCTGGCCTCGGCCCCGGGCAGCGTGGAACGGTTCATGGCCGAGCTGCTGGCCAGCCGGGGGAGCATGACCCCGGTCCGCTTCGAGCCGCGCGGCCCCATGTGGTCCGCCTCCCTGCGCAACATCGAGAAGCACCTGGGCAAGCTCTTCCGCAACCTGGAGGCCAATCAGGACCAGATTCACGAGGCCTTTGGCCGGGTGGACATGTTCTTCAAGCAGGACCCGCTCTACATGCCGTACCTCTACAACGAGACCGTGGACCTGGCCGGGCTGACACGGGCCAAGAAACGGTACGTCCAGCGCGACTTCCCGGAGTTCAAGCGCATCGCCCGGTGCGTGCTCAAGAAGGTGCGCGAGGTGGACCGGCTGGTGTGCATGGCCCACGATGACGCGGTCCATGACGCGGATCAGGCCGTGGCCTAGCCCTGCGACCAGAGGCCGGTTGCCGTGTGAGCGTCTGCCTCGGCGTGTAGCCCATGTCCCGCTCCGAAAAGGGCGGAGTGGGGATGCAAGGGTATACCGCCGCTCGCTCCCTTTCGAGCCCCGCATGGAGCGGCTCGACGCTTGAACATTACCGGGAATGGTGGGATACTGGCGTCATATGAACAAGATCACACCCTACCTGGACGAGGACGGAACCCTGGTCATCCCCTTCGAGTGCAGCGACCACGCCTACAAGTACTGGAAGCAGGAAGGCAAGCCGTTGGGAGACATCCTGGCGGAGCTTGGGGCTTCAGACGATATTCGTCTCAGGTATACCCAGACGCCCCATGCCGAGGCTGCGCCGTCCGAGCCCGGCGAGTCGGAAAATCCGGACGAGTTGTCCGTGGAGGGCATTGCCGAAGCTGTTTTGCCTGTGGCGGGCGCCGTGGACCCGGACGTCGCCGTTGAGGGCGATGACCCCGTTCCGCCCGAGGCGCGTGGCGACTCGCTAGCTGCGGCCCAGGGCGATTCGCCGCCCGCCGAGTAGCCGCCTTTTCTTCTCTCCTTGCCCCCACGGCCCGGATGGCCTAAAAGACCCCCATGCGCATGACCTTCCTGAGACATTGGGCGCTCCTCTCGGCGCCGCTCCTGGCTGTCCTCGTCGTCCTTCGGCTCGGCTTTTCCACCGAGGCGGCGGTGGCCGATTTCTTTCTGGCCCACAGCCAGGACCACCCGGATCTCGCCTTTGTCCTGAAGTTGATCACGGACTGGAGCAATCCGCTCTTCTATGCCGTGTTCGCGCTGATGCTCCTGCGGGCCTGGCGGTCCGGCGACCGGGAGACCCGGCGCTTCATCGTCATCCTGCTGGCGGTCCAGGCCGTGGTGGCCGGGCTGGCCGTGCATTTCGTCAAGCATACCGTGGGCCGTCCGCGCCCGGGGCAGGGCGTCTGGTTCGACCCCATCACCAGCCGGGGGACCTACCACTCGCTGCCTTCGGGCCACACCACGGAGATCATGGGCTGGTCGCTGCCCCTGGCCCTGCGGCTTGACCGCACGGCGCTCACGGCGCTCATGGGCTGCCTTGTGGGGCTGGTGGGCTTCTCCCGCATTTATCTCGGCTGGCATCACCCGACGGATGTCTTTTTCGGCTGGCTTCTGGGCAGCTTCAGCGGCCTGGCCACCACCGTGCTCACGGACTCCACATTGTTCAGAAAAAAGGCGTAGGACTCATGCAGGAAGGACACGAAACCAACAGGTTCGCCGCCCGTATCTGGGGCGTGCTGGAGGACCATCCCTGGCTGACCATGATCCTGGGCGTTTTCGCCCAGACCTGGTTCACGCTGAACAACCGCGCCCTGTGGTTTTCCGACGAGGTGCGCTATGCCAACGCCTATCAGAACCTCGTCAACGGCGGGAAATGGATGGTCCTGTCCCTCAACGGCCAGCCCTACCCGGACAAGCCGCCCGTGTATTTCTGGTTCCTGTGGCTCCTCGATGTCCTGACCCCGGCGGACATGCCCACGGTCTTCTTCCTGGGCGCGGCCCTGTCCGGCCTGTTCTTCCTTGGCGCGGCGTATTATCTGGCGCGCACCCTCGGGTTCGACCGGACCGTTTCCCTGGCCGGGGTGCTCATGCTGCTGTCCACCTTCTTCCTGGCGGCGCTGTTTCACTACTCGCGCATGGACCTGCTCTTCTCCGCCCTGATCATCCTGAGCCACGCCTGTCTCTACAAGGCGTTCACGGGCGAGAAACAGGGGCGGTGGCCGCTGGCGGCCTTTCTCCTGGCCGGTGTCGCCACCCTGACCAAGGGCCCCCTCGGGTTCATCTTTCCGCTCTTGACCTCGGTTATTTATCTTGGTTGGAAGGGCGAGCTGCGCAGGCTCTTCACCCGGTCCATGGGCGTGGGGCTGCTGGCAATGCTCGCCATGCTGGCCGCCTGGATCGGCGGGGTCATGCTGGCCGAAGGCCCGTCCTTCCTGGTTGATACCGTGCTGGGCAAACACGTCATCCAGCGGGCGACACACACCTTCCATCACCGCGAGCCCGTTTCATATTACTTCATCGCGCTGGCGCTGGCCTGGTTGCCGTGGTCGCTTTTCGCCCTGGTCAGTCCGGTGCGGCGGCTCTTTTCCCTTGATGCCTGGGGGGCGCGCTGGGCTGACCGGCGGCAGGCCGGACCGCAGGCCTTCCTGTGGATCATGTTCGCGGCCACCTTCATTTTTCTCTCCAGCCTGAGCGGCAAGGTGCTCATCTATATCCTGCCCATGTTCCCGCCCCTGGCCCTGCTTACGGCTCACGCCATGACCCGGCTCGACCCCGTGCGCACGGCCCGCTTCTGGGCTCTGGTGGGCGGGGTGTGGATTGTCCTTGGCGCGGGCCTTCTGGTGGCGGGCGACCTGTTGCCTTTCTCCGTTCCCGTTCGCGGGCTGGGCATCTCGGCCTGCCTGCTCCTGGGCGGCGGGGCGGTGTTCATCGCCCTGCGCCGGGCCGGGAGCCGTGCGTGCCTGCTGTGGTCCGCCCTGGCCGTGACCCTGTGGCTGTATCCCGTTGGGCTGATGGTCGCGCCGTCACTGGACGACGCCATGAGCACCCGGCGACAGGCGGAGATAATCGGCCGGTATGTGGACGAGGGATATGCGCCCATGGCCTACAAGATATACTCGGGCATCTTCACTTACTACGCCGGGCACGCCATCGAGGAGACCAGCGACTTCGATGCGCTGAAGGCAATGGTTGCATCCCGGGACAAGGTGGTCCGTCCGGCGGGCTTCCGGGTCATGGACAGGCAGGACGTTGCGGGCATGATATATCTGTTGGCCGTCAAGGAGTGACGGACAGGGACGCGGGCGATTGTTTGCGCTGGACTTGACCGGACAGCCCAGTTGGGGCAATGATGAGCTAGATAAAGTCTAGAAAGGACCCCGCAGACGGAGCGCGACATGAAACCGAAGCTGCTCACATTATTTCTGGCCGCCGGACTGGGCATCGCCCTGGCCGGGTGTGCCGTATACCCCGTGGTCCAGGTGGCGGGCGGGGCCATGACCGGCTACGACGCAGTGGTCATGGCAGACGACTACATTCCCAAGGGCCGGATACAGGGCGGCGAGCTGTGCGCCAATACGGACAAGATGCTGGAGCGCAGACTGCGCGAACGGCTGCGCAACGACGGAACGGGCGTTGTTTCCGCCCATGTGGTTGCGCGTCATGCCTACCTCATAGGCCAGCTTGACGGTCGCGCCAATGCGGACGCCGCCGTCCGGACGGCCAGGACCGTCGAGGGGCTGCGGCTCATTACCTGCAAATTCTACCCGCGCGTCACCCCCGGAGAGGCCCGTAACGACGCCATCCTTCTGCACGCCGTCAGCACCCGCCTGGGACAGACCCCCCGACTGAACAACGCCGACCTGCGCGTGGAGGTCATCAGGGGCAACGCCATCATCGTGGGCTCGGCCGCCGATTCCGGTCAGAAGACCGCCGCCCTGGCCATCGCCGCAGAAGTGGGCGGCATCGTCGATGTGGTGGACTACATCTCAGTCATGCCTGCCGCCACGGAAGTCGCCCCCCGAGCCTCAGCACCGACCCCGCGCCTTGCCCGTAATTGATCGCCCCGGCCGGGTGTGAGAACAGCCTTTTCCCCAAGTCGATAACGTCAGCAATCGAGCGATTCACATTCGCTCGATTCACATTTCTTTGCCGACCGTGCGCTCGGAAGCCAGCCGTCCGCAGTCGGAGTGACTTGATGAGCTGTCCATGGACGTAACGCGGCCCCGTCTCCATTCGGAGGCGGGGCCGTTTTCTTGCCGAGAGGGCGGAGTCCTATTCCGGGCGGTCGAAGATGCGCTCGAAGACCTTGAGCACGGCCAGGCCGTCTTCGCCGCTGCTGGGAACCGGGGTGTTGTTGCGCAGGGCGTCGAGGAACTGGGTCAACTCCTCCTTGCCCGGCT
>CAMYLL010000004.1 GCA_947259235.1 uncultured Pseudodesulfovibrio sp.
ACGGCCTGTGGGCTTTCTATCGGGCCAGTGAGGGCGGCCCGGGCCGGGATTTTCTCGACGGCGTTGCCCCGCTGATGGAGGGCGAGAACGCCCTCAAGCGCGACCGCAACGTGGCCGTCAAGGTCATCAGGGAGCGTACCGCGGCCACCCGGCAGTTCTTTGACGACATCGCCCCGGACTGGGACCGGATGACCGCCGATGTGCTCGGCTCCCTGGACCTGGGCCGCGAGCTGCAGGCCCGGCTGCCCAAAAGCGCCTGCTCTGCCGACCTGGGCTGCGGCCCCGGAGACATGCTGGCCATCCTGGCCAAGACGTCCGACTCGGTCATCGGCGTGGACAACTCGCCGAGGATGCTTGAGCTGGCCGAGGAGCGGTTCTCCGGCGACGCCAGCATGAGCCTGCGCATAGGCGAGCTGACCCATCTGCCCCTGCGCGACTGGGAGGCGGACTGTGCCGTCATGTCCCTGGTGCTGCACCATCTGCCCCGGCCCATCGACGCCATCCGCGAGGCCGGCCGCGTGCTCAAGATCGGCGGCCGCCTGCTCATCGCGGAGTTCGAGCGGCACGGCAACGAGCTGATGCGTACCGAGTACGGCGACCGCAGGCTCGGCATCCCCAGCCAGAAGATGCTCGACTGGCTGGAGCAGGCCCGCTTCACCGCCGTGGGCGTCACCAAGTTCCCTGTCAACATGGGCCTCGTCGTCGTTGTGTACGAGGCCGAGAAAAAATAGCAACCAACCTTATTTGGAGGAATCAATGTCTCATACCGTCATGCCCGTCGATCCCGCCTGCGACCACAAAGTCGCGGACATGTCCCTGGCCGAGTGGGGCCTCATGGAAATGCAGCTCTCCGAGCGCGAGATGCCGGGACTCATGTCCCTCATCGAGAAGTTCGGCAAGGAGAAACCCCTCAAGGGATTCAAGGTCATGGGCTCCCTGCACATGACCATCCAGACCGCCATGCTCATCAAGTGCCTCTACGAGCTGGGCGCGGATATCCGCTGGGCGTCCTGCAACATCTTTTCCACCCAGGACCACGCCGCCGCAGCCATTGCCGAGTCCGGCATGGCCAAGGTCTTCGCCTGGAAGGGCGAGACCCTGGAAGACTACTGGTGGTGCACGGAGCAGGCCCTGACCTGGCCCGACGGCTCCGGCCCGGACCTCATCGTCGACGACGGCGGCGACGCCACCCTCATGATCCATCAGGGAGTCAAGGTCGAGGCCGACCCGAGCCTGTGCGACAAGGAATACGACGTCCACGAGTTCCAGATCGTTATGGACCGCCTGGCCGCAGGGCTGAAGACCGCCCCCGGCAAGTGGACCGCCTTTGCCAAGAAGATCCGCGGCGTGTCCGAGGAGACCACCACCGGCGTGCACCGTCTCTACGAGATGCAGCGCGCGGGCGAGCTGCTCTTCCCGGCCATCAACGTCAACGACTCGGTCACCAAGTCCAAGTTCGACAACCTCTACGGCTGCCGCGAGTCCCTGGCCGACGGCATCAAGCGCGCCACCGACGTCATGGTGGCCGGCAAGGTCGTGGTGGTCGTGGGCTACGGCGACGTGGGCAAGGGCTGCGCCCAGTCCATGCGCGGCTTCGGCGCCCGCGTTCTGATCACCGAGATCGACCCCATCTGCGCGCTCCAGGCCGCCATGGAGGGCTACGAAGTCCTGCCCATGGACGAGGCCGCCTCCAAGGGCGACATCTTCGTCACCTGCACCGGCAACTACCACGTCATCACCGGCAAGCACATGGATGACATGAAGGACGAGGCGATCATCTGCAACATCGGTCACTTCGACTCCGAGATCGAAATGGGCCATCTGGAGAAGAATCCCAAGGCGGTCAAGAAGACCGTCAAGCCCCAGGTCGACAAGTGGACCCTGCCTTCCGGCAAGTCCCTGATCGTGCTGGCCGAGGGCCGTCTGGTGAACCTGGGCTGCGCCACCGGCCACCCCAGCTTCGTCATGTCCAACTCCTTTACCAACCAGGTGCTGGCCCAGCTCGACCTGGCCAAGAACGACTACGATCCCAAGGTCATGATCCTGCCCAAGAAGCTGGACGAGGAAGTGGCCCGGCTGCACCTCGAACGCCTCGGCGTCCGGCTCGACACCCTGAGCAAGAAGCAGGCGGACTACCTCGGCGTGGACGTCGAAGGTCCCTTCAAGCCGGATCATTACAGGTACTAGCATCCATCTGATAATGCGTATGATAAAGGGGAGCCTCGCGGCTCCCCTTTTCTGTTCCCAGCCTGCGGCCCGGGCCACAATTTCAGGGAGGCGGACGGAGAGGAGGTGTGATATGACAAAATCCATGCACGCAGTACGAACTCTCCCTGCGGCCGTGATGCCGCTTCTGATCCTGCTCGCCGTCCTTGTCCTGGCGCCCGTCGCGTCCGCCCTGGATGTCACCGTCGAGGTCTCCAGCGTCAAGATGGACTTCGGCCTGCCCCATTCGCCGGACAACCTGATGGACAACGATCCGGCCACGGCCTGGGTGGGCGGCGGCGTGGGACCGGGCACGGGGCAGTGGATCGACCTGATCTTCGGCGTGCCCGTGCGCGTCGAGCGGCTGGGCCTGTTCAACGGGCATCAGGGCGAGGGGATGTTCCTCCAGTATCGGCGCATCCGCTCAGGCCGGGTGCTCTATCCCGACGGAACCGAGACCCGCTTCTGGCTGCGCGACGAGCCGGGGGAGCAGATGGTGGAGTGCAGCGGCAGGCCCTACAAGTCACTGCGCATCGTGGTGGACGACGTCTTTCCCAAGGGCGACCTGACGGCCAAGGTCAAGCTCGCCGTGTCCGAGATCAAGCTCTATCTCTCGCTCATGGCAGCCCCGGGCGGCGAGCCGGAGATGGACGTTCCCGACCCGTCGCGGCTGGCGGCCCCGCCGCCCTCGGACCCGAACGCCAAGGTCCCGCCGGAGCTGGTTGCACTGCTCAGGGAGTTTTACGTCAGGCAGACCTCGCTTGCCGACGACTACGCCGAGCTCTTTGCCGAGGACGTGCGCGACCGCAACGATTTTCGCTTCGAGATATTCAAGGAGACCCAGCGCCAGCGCGGCACATACCGCATCCTGCGCACGGCCGAGGTGGATACCGCAGGGCTGGGCTTCGAGATGGTTCGCAGGGAAGGAGGCTTTGCCGAGGTGCGCGTCTTCGGCGCGTATCGGGTCAAGGTCGCTGACCTGGACAGGAACCTTGACGAAGACTCGGTCTTCGTGGTGGCCGAAGAGCCGGACGGCTGGAAGATCGTCGAGCTTGACGGTCAGGAAGAGTTTTAATCGATCGCCAGTTATTCAGGCAACCTACACAATCCAGACATCAATCACTCTGCCCTGGTCGAGTCCCTCGGAGTCGGCCGGTATGGCGGCCAGCCCATGGGACTGGACCATGGTCCGCAGCAAGCCTGACTTGCCGAGCACCGGGTGGGCCAGAGGGAGCGCGCCCGGGCGCGGTTCGAGCCTTATGCGGACGTAGTCCTCGCGGCCGGGCTTGGAGGCCACGTTGCGGGCCAGCTCCGCCTGGACAACCGGGCGGCGGCCGGTTGCAAAGGCGCGCGGGTCGCCCTGTAGATGGCGCAGCAGCGGCAGAATCTGGACATGCATGACCACCAGGGCCGAGGTCACCTGTCCGGGCAGCCCCAGTACGGCCTTGCCGGATGCCCGGCCAAGGATGGTGGGCTTGCCGGGGCTCAGGGCCACGCCGTGGGCCAGCACTGTCGAGTCGCCCAGGGCGTCGAGGGCCTGGACCGTCAGGTCGCGCACGCCCACGGAGCTGCCGCCGGAGAGCAGGACCACGTCGTTTTCCGCCACGGCCAGGGCCAGGGCCTCGGTCAGGCTTTCCAGCTCGTCCCTGACCAGACCGTAGCGGGTGGGGATGCCGCCCGCCTGGGCCACCAGGGCGGCCACGGTGTGGCTGTTGACGTCGCGCACCTGTCCGGGGCGCGGGGTGTGCCGGATGCCCACCAGCTCGTCGCCGGTGGACAGGATGCCCACGCGGGGGTGTCTGGCCAGCGTCATCTCCTGAAACCCCAGGGCGGCGGCCAGGCCTATCTCCTGCGGGCGCATGACCGTTCCGGCGGCCAGGGCCACCTGCCCCTGCCGGGCGTCCTCGCCGCGCAGCATGACGTTCTCGCCCGGGGCCACGCTCTTGCGAATCTCTATGGTGGTTCCGTCCATCTCGCCGGTGTGCTCCACCATGACCACCGCGTCGGCCCCCTCGGGCAGCACGCCGCCTGTTGCGATCCGGGCACATTCGCCGGGGTTGATCGGTGTGTCGGGGACCACGTCGATGGACAGGGTGGCGGTGCATTCGAGGTAGGCGGGGTTGGCCTCGCCCGCGCCAAAGCTGTCGCGGGCGTTGAGTGCAAAGCCGTCCATGCAGGAGCGGTCGAGCAGGGGCCAGTCGTGCGGGGCGGGCAGAGACTCGGCCAGCACGCGGCCTGCGGCTTCGGAAAGGCTGCACCGCTCGCCTTCAAGCGGCTGAAATTCCTTGAGCAGCGCCTCGAACTGGGGGCGGCTGATGATGGTGAAGAATCCGTGGCTCATGGTGGTCGGCTCCCTTGCTGCTGCATGTGGGTGGGCTGTGCCTGCCGCATCCGGGCGGGCTGGCGTGAACCTCAAATGCGAGGCTACAGGCGGGGGCGACGGGTGGCAAGGTGTCCGCTATTGCTGGCGGTCCTGCACCGCGAAGAGGACCGGCGCGGGATGCCTGCGGTCGTCTTGTGCTATGCGCCTGCCTTGGCGAACTGGCCTATCTGTCCGTCCTTGTCCATGATGTGTTCGACGATCCAGTCGCTGACAAAGAGGGAGACGCCCTTGGGCGAGATGATCTCCCCGTTCTCGATGAGCCGCCACAGGGTGTTGACCCGCATCATGAGCAGAACGTGCTCGGCCGCGTGTTCCTCGGCCTTCGGGTAGCCTATCCTTCTCATGTACTCTTCCTCTTCCTTGAAGTGGTACTTGGTGTAGGACTTGAGGCGGTCGAAGATGTCCTTGAGGACGGCCTCGCCCTCGCCCCGGGCGATGGCGGAGAGCAGGTCGTCGGCGATGGCGAAGAGCTGCTTGTGCTGTTCGTCGAGGATGGGAAGGCCGATGTTGAGAACGTCGGACCAGTCGGGAGTGGGCATGATGATGTCTCCTGGGGCGTCTAGGCGACGACCTCGGTCCCTATGCCGGACCTGGTGAAGAGTTCGAGGAGGATGCAGTTTTCGACCCGTCCGTCGAGGATTGCGGCTTTTTCCACATCGGCCACGGCCTCGATGCAGCAGGTGATCTTGGGGATCATGCCGCCGCTGACCACGCCCGATTCGATGGCCTCGAAGGCCTCCCGGGTGGTCAGGGACGAGATGAGGCTGCCGTCGGCATCGAGCAGGCCGGGAACGTCCGTGAGCAGGTGCAGGCGTTTGGCCCCCAGGGCAGCGGCCACGGCCCCGGCAACCGAGTCGGCGTTGATGTTGTAGGTGTTGCCTTCTTCGTCCACGCCCACCGGCGCGATGACGGGGATGAAGCCCTCCCTCTGCAGGGAGGTGATGAGACCGGTGTTCACATGGCGTACCTCGCCCACCTTGCCCAGGTCGATGATCTCGGGCGGGGCGTCCTTCTTCTCCACGGTCAGCTCCTTGGGCTCTGCCATGATCAGCTTGCCGTCCTTGCCGGAGAGGCCCACGGCGCGGCCGCCGTGCAGGTTGATCAGGTTGACGATCTCCTTGTTGACCTTGCCCACCAGGACCATCTCCACCACGTCCATGGTGGCGTCGTCGGTGACGCGGTAGCCCTCGCGGAAATGGGACTCGATGTTCAGCGCCTTGAGCATCTTGCCGATCTGCGGCCCGCCGCCGTGGACCACCACGGGGTTGATGCCGATGAACTTGAGCAGGATGACGTTGAGGGCGAAGGCGCGCTTGAGCGTCTCGTCGATCATGGCGTTGCCGCCGTACTTGATGACGATGGTCTTGCCGTAGAACTCGGAGATGAACGGCAGGGTTTCGATGATGGATTTGGCCTGAAGCTGATACCGCTTCATGTCCCTCTCGCTGATGGACTCTTTTTTCACTGGGGCGCTCCTGGGAGAAGTGGGGTGGTAAGCCCTGATTGTTTGCGCGGATTCTCGCCCAACAGTGCGCCACTGTCAACACGCGGGGTACAGGACGCATGCCGCCATACGCGCAGCGCCCGCGCGGAGCGATCCGGTGCGGGCGCAGAGCACGGCCTGGCGGAGTTCAGGCCGGGTCAGGCGAGAACCAGGCGGTAGAGCATCCTTTCATAGCAGTAGGAAACCGCCCGGGCAGGACAGTGGGAAACCCCGAGGCCGCGCAGGCGGCAATAGACGTGCAGGGGGTTGAGCCGATGTTGCAGTTGTGATCTGAGAGACATGCGCCACCTTCCTTGGTTGTCCTTCTTATCGGCCGGTTTGCGGCGGAGGATTAGGAATGGAAGGAAAAAAAGCGCGGCAACGGTCAGCCCCCGGGTGAGGCCACTGCCCAGACATGAAAGCCACGGTCCGCCTTGTAGCCCACGCCAACGGCCCCTTTGTGGAGGTAGTAGCACATGGCCCAGTCATGCTCGAAGGCGCTGTTGGTGGACGACCAGTACGCCTCGCGCGGGTGGTCGAAGGGGTGGCCCTCGGGCAGGGCCGGAGTGTGGCGGGCCGCGTGGGTCAGGGATTCCAGCTCGCGGATGGTGGGCAGCCGCCAGGAGTCCACGCCGTGCAAGCGCTCCCTGTTGAGCCGGGCCGCCGCCGCAAAGGCCTCCGCCCAGCCAACGGCCCCGGCGGCCACGTCGGCCGACCGGGTCCAGGTCAGCCCGGTCAGCGCGTCGAGCACTGCCTCGCCCTTGGCGACGAAGCGCGGCTCGGGCCAGGGCGCGTTGACCGCGTCCCCCGCGCCGGTGACGGGCAGGACATCGCTTGCGCCGCGCACGGGCCAGACCAGTTCAAAGCCCGTCTTGCTCCCCCAGAACATCCTGCCGCCGGAGAGCTGGACATGCCACGCCTGGGCCGGGTGCATGGCCGAGGGGGTGGATGTCCAGTACCAGCCGCTGAAGACGTTGGCAAAGGGATGGCCGTCCGGCAGGGCCGGGCCCACCCGGTCAAAGGAGATCAGGCTGAAGAGTTCGCGCCGGTCGGGCAGCCGCCAGTCGTCGTGCCCGGCCTGGGCGCGCCGGTTCATGTCGGCGACGAAGTCGAAGGCTTCCTGCCAGGTGACGGGGTAGCCCGGTGCGTTGGCGTCGCGCAGCCAGGTCAGGCCGGTGAGGCTGTCCTCAACCGTTTCGGCCGAGGCGAGAAATCGATTGTCGGGGAATGGCTGGCCGAAGAATTGGGCATCCTGTCCGGTTCCCTGGCAGGGGATGGGCTGGCCCGACGCGTCGGCGCAAAAGGTCTGTCCGGTGGGGAGAGGAAGGCGGGGCATGGCCCCCATGCTACTCCTGAACGAAGAAAATTGCCAGGATCAGGATCATGGCCGCGCAGACCAGGCCGCCCATGAACACGGCCTGCATGCCGTACAGGGCATAGAGGCCGCCCATGAGCAGGGGGGCCAGGGTCTGGGCCAGCCGCAGGAGCAGGCCGTTGGCGGCCATGAACGCGCCGCGTTGCTCCATGGGGGCGATGGAGGCCAGCATGGTCATGACCGTGGGGATGTTCAGCCCCTGTCCCAGGCCGAAGAAAATAACCGGCGGCACGACGTGCCACAGGCCGGGGGCGTTGGGCATGAGGAGCATGGACAGGGCGTAGCAGACCGCCGAGGCCATGAGCAGGGCGCGCTGGCCGAAACGCTCCGTGAGCCGCCCCAGCTGGAACGAGGCCACGCCGGTGAAGCCCGACGCGAGCAGGAAGACCATACCGATGGACACGGGCGAGGCGTCGAACCTGTGGCTGAGCAGGATGGGCAGGTAGGTGATGATCGGGCCGTACAGAACCATGAAGGTCATCAGGGTGGTGGCGAACAGGGCGAGCACCTGCCGCGTCTTCATCCTCGACCAGGCGCCGGTGAGATATTCCCTGAAGCTCCCGGACGATTTGGGCTCGGGCGCGTCGAGAAAGAGGATGACCATCAGCCCGAGGGGGATGGCCAGCAGGGGCAGAATGAAGGGGTACTCCCAGCCGAGCATGGCCAGCGCGCCGCCCAGGGCGGGGAAGCCCGCAGTGCCCATGGACAGCACCGAGGCGTTGTAGCCCATGGCCTGGCCGCGTTCCCGGCCGTTGTAGAGGTCGCCGATGATGGTTCCGTAGAGTACGCCAAGGGGCGCCGCGCCCATGCCCTGCACGAAGCGCAGGACAAGGAGCTGCTCGATGTTCTGGGCAAAGAAGCAGGCGAAGCCGACGATGCCGAAGAGAAACAGGGAGGGAACCAGAATGGCCTTGCGCCCCAGCCTGTCCGCCAGGATGCCTGTCAGCGGGGCAAAGAGCACCCCGGGCAGGGTGAAGACAGAGATGACCAGCCCGATGCGGGCCGGGGTGATGGACAGCTCCCTGATCATGCCGGGCAGGGCCGGGATGATGCTGGAAACCCCCAGGATGGCCATCAGCGTGACGCCAAAGACGAGCTGGAGGTTCTTATCTCGATAGATTCGGCGCAAAACGTTCCTGGTCAGATGGCTGCGTCGAGCAGCATGTTGTCCCGATGGACGGCCTCGTCAAAGCTCACCGGTCCGATGACCGAGGCCAACTCGTCCGTCCGCAGGCCTTTGATCCGTTCCAGCTCGTTGGAGGAGAAGTTGGACAGCCCCACGCCGAGTTCGTCGCCCTGGAGGTCTCTGATGAAAACCAGCGCGCCGCGATCGAAGCACCCCTGCACCGCGCTCACGCCGATGGGCAGCAGGGATTTGCCCTTGGTCACCAGGGCGTTGGCCGCGCCCTTGTCCACCACGATGGAGCCGGACGGGTCGTCGTGATAGGCGAGCCAGAATTTCTTGCTCGACACGGTATGATCCTCGGGCAGGATGAAGGTTCCCTTTTCCGCGCCGTCAAGGACCGCCAGCAGGTCGAACTCGCCCTTGCCCGAGACGATGAGGGTGGGCACGCCGAGCTGGGCCGCGCGCCGGGCTGCGCGAAGCTTGGAATACATGCCGCCGGTCCCTACGCTGGTCTTGCCGTCGCACATGGCCTCGATGTCCAGGGCGGCTATGGCCTCGATGGTCGGGATGGGGCGGGCGTCGGGGTTGCCGTCGGGGTTTTTGTCGTAGACGCCGTCCGCGCTGGTCAGGTTGATGAACAGGTCGGCCCCCACCAGCCCGAGGCACATGGCCCCGAGGGTGTCGTTGTCGCCGAACTCAAGCTCCTGGACGGCCACGGTGTCGTTCTCGTTGATGATGGGTATGACGCCCCATTCGAGCAGCCGCTCCATGGTGTTGCGGGCGTTGAGAAACCGCTCGCGGACCTTGAGCCCGCCGCGGGTGAGCAGCACCTGGGCCGTGATCTTGCCGTGGACGGCGAAGGCCTCGTCGTAGTCGTGCATGAGCCTGCCCTGGCCCACGGCCGAGGCGGCCTGGCGCGAGGGGAGGTCCTTGTAGGTAGTGCCGTTTTTCTTCTTGGTCCGCTCGCGGATGCGCTGGCGGCCGGCGGCAACGGCGCCGGACGAGACCAGGACCACGTCGAGCCCCCGGTCGCGCAGGGCGGAGAGCTGGGTGGCCAGGCGGCTGATGGCGTCCGGGTTCAGGCCGTCGGCGGTGGTCAGGACGGCACTGCCGACCTTGATCACCACGCGCCTGACATTGCTCAGGAACGCTTTTCTATCAACAGGGGAATTCGTCATGGAGCGCACGGTACAGCATCTCCCCGGCGGGTGGCAAGCGTGGATGGGAGGGAGGCGCGACCATCGCGCCGGGTTTTTCTACTCGGCCTGAAGGGCGCTCAGGGTGCGCCACATCTCGGCCACCAGGGCGTCGACGCCTTCGCCGGTCAGGGCGGAGATGAAGAAAATATTCTGGCCCGTCGCTTCGGCCTTGGCCCTGAGCTCGGCCAGGTCGGCCTCGTCCAGGGTGTCGATCTTGTTGATGACCCTGATCTGGGTCTTGGTGGCCAGCTCCGGGCTGTATTCGCGCAGCTCCTGGTCGAGCATGTCGTAGCCGTCGGTGGGATTTTCTCGGTTCAGGTCCTCGGCCGCCAGGATGTGCACCAGGAAGCGGGTGCGCTCCACGTGCTTGAGGAAGGTGATGCCCAGGCCGTGGCCCGCGCTCGCGCCTTCGATGAGGCCGGGAATGTCGGCGATGATCATGCGCTGAAAGTCGTCGTTCTCCACCACCCCGAGGTTGGGATAGAGCGTGGTGAAGGGGTAGGCCGCGATCTTGGGCCGGGCAGCCGACACCTGGGAGATGAAGGTGGACTTGCCCGCGTTGGGCAGGCCGAGCAGGCCCACGTCGGCCAGGATCTTCAGCTCCAGCCTGATCTGCTTTTCCTCGGCCGGGAAGCCGGGCTCGGCATAGCGCGGGGTGCGGTTGACCGAGGACTTGAAGTGAAGGTTGCCCCGTCCGCCGTCGCCGCCCTTGCAGATGACGATCTCTGTGCCGTCATCCACCAGGTCCGCGATGAGCTTCTCGCTGGTGTTGCCGTCCTCGTCGGTGATGATCTCGTAAACGAGCGTGCCCACGGGCAGGTCCACGTAGAGCGGGGGCGCGGCCTTGCCGTAGCGGTCGCGGCCCATGCCGCCCTGGCCGTTCTTGGCATAGTAATGGCGGTGCAGGCGAAAGTCGTACAGGGTCATCAGCCTGTCTGTACCGCGAAAGATCACGTCGCCGCCGCGGCCGCCGTCGCCGCCGTCGGGTCCGCCCTTGGGCACGTTGGCCTCGCGGTGCAGGCTGGCACAGCCGTTACCGCCCTTGCCGGAACGCACCAGGATGGTCGCTTCGTCAACAAATCGCATACTGACTCCTTAAGCAGACCGTTGGGAAAAGGTCCGATTGCCGCGTTGCATCAAGCCGTCAAATCCGGGCGTACGACACAGTACGTCCCGGTGCTGCCCATTGCGCGCGCCTATCATTCCACACTCTCCGACAGCCCGTGCCTTGACCGCATCACAGCCGTCAGGCTCTGCCCCACCCTCGCGAGAACGCAAAAAACGGGCAGGGATCGCACATGGCGTCCCCTGCCCGGATGTGTCGGATTCGTTGGGGCTACGCTTCCGCGGGCACCACGAGCACGCGAGTCTTGACGACCCTCTGGCGCGTGTATTTCTCGAACTTGACGACACCGTCGACCAGGGCGAAGAGGGTGTAATCCCTGCCCATGCCGACGCCTTCGCCGGGGTGAAACTTGGTGCCGCGCTGACGCACGAGGATGTTGCCAGCCAGGACTTCCTGACCGCCAAAGCGCTTCACGCCACGCCTTTGCCCGGCGCTGTCGCGACCGTTTCTGGAACTACCACCAGCTTTCTTATGAGCCATGATACCCTCCCTTCACGCGCTAGGCGGTGATGGATTTGACTTTGAGTTGAGTGTAGTCCTGGCGGTGACCCTGGGTCTTGCGAGCGTCCTTTTTGGGGAGCTTGTGGAAGACCACGATCTTTTTGCCGCGGATGTGGCCCAGGACTTCACATTCGACTTTCGCACCCTGAACAAAGGGCTCACCAATCTTGGTGTCACCGTCTTTGTCGATCAGGAGAACGGAATCGATGCTCAAATTGTCGCCGGTTTCGGCCTTGAGCAAATCTACATTAAGTTCAAGACCTTCTTCAACGCGGTACTGTTTTCCGCCGGTCTCGATGATAGCAAACATAGTTGGAACCTCCAATTCGTAAGAGGAGGCAAGCTAGCCGCAACTAGGGGGTGAAGTCAAGCCCCATCTGAACATTTTATGCGATTTTTCCTCTTCTCCCCGGTTCAGGCACATTACTTATAACATGAGGAACTCACGCCGAGTCGCCGCAGGCCCGGGCGAGGACCAGCACGTCCACGGTTTTTGCCCATTCGGTCATGGTCGCCCCGGTGGTGAAGACGTCGTCCACCAAAAGGACGGCGCGGCCCGAGACCAGCTCCGGGTCGGCGCTAAAGGCGTCCCGGATGTTCTCGCGCCGCTGGTGCATGTCCAGGCGCGTCTGGGGCACGGTGTTGCGGATGCGGACCAGGGCGCGGTCGCTCGCCGGGGCCGGGAGGGCGCGGCCCAGAGCGCGGGCCAGCTCGGTGCTCTGGTTGTAGCCGCGCCAGACCAGCCGCCTGGGGTGCAGCGGGACGGGTATCACCAGGTCCGGGGTGCGTCCCCGGCCGTGGCGAAAGGCGGCCACGGCCATGGACGAGAGCAGGCGGGTGCGGTGCAGGCCGCCGTTGAACTTGTAGTCGAGCACAAGATGGCGCAGGGCATCGGTGTAGGGACCGTGAAAATACAGGCGGTCCCAGGGCGGCGGGTCGAGGCGGCACTCGCCGCAGATGATGATCGGGGGTGCACTGTTCTCCGGGGTATCCGGCGCGGGCGTATGATCGCCCTGCGACGGGGCGTTGCCGAACATGTTGCCGCAGCGCTGGCAACAGCCGCCGGAGCGCGGGGTCAGGGCGGCGGCGCAGGCGCGACACAGGCCGTCTGTGGCCGTGGTCGTGTCCGTGACCGCATCCGGGGCCGTGAGCGCGGCGCAGACCGGACAGCGGCCATTGACCAGCCCGAGGTGACTGGCGACGCCGCCGATTATGCCGATGACGCCGCGTCTGAACCGTTCCAGCATGGGGGCTAGCGGCTTTCCTCCCAGGCGGTGCGGCCCAGGGCTGTGATGTTCTCCCGGCAGTGGTCCCGGGCGGCGATGTCGCCCGGCTCGTCCACGCCGCGAAACGTCAGCGGCTCGGCCAGGGTCATGGAAAAGTTGTGCAGAAAGTACCTGAGGGTCACGGCCGCGCCGTCGAAGAGCGTGTCGCCCCGGGGGCGTCCGGCCATGAACACGGCCCGGGCGGAACGCTCGGGGAGGCCTGTCAGCCATGGCGCGCCTTCGGCCTTGGCGGCCCAGAACTGCTGGCTGCGGTCGATCCATGTCTTGAACATGGAGGGAAGGTGGTAGAAATAGATGGGCGAGGCAAAGAGCACGGCCCGGGCCGAGAGCATGGGCTCGAACAGGGCCCACGCCTCGTCGTCGTGGCCGAGGACGCACAGGTCGCGGCCCCGGCGGCCGCCCGGTTCGTCGCAGTAGCCGCAGGCCAGACAGGGGCGCACGTCGTGCTCGCGCACGAAGATGATGTCCGCCTCGCCGCCCGCCTCGCACACGCCCCGCGCCAGCCAGCGCGCGGCGCGGTCCGAGTTGCCGCCCCGGCGGTGGCTGCATGCGTAGATGACGGCCCTGTTCATCTAGTCCTCGCTCCAGTTTTCATACAGGGGCTTGACGCGCGTCATGATCGTCATGGCGTGGTCCTCCCGGTCCTCGACCTCAAGGGACCAGTCCGGGTGACAGTGCATCTCGTGCCGGACCTGGGCCACCCCCTTCGGGGCGACCAGGGCCTCGACCCGGTCCGTCCTGGCGAAGCGGAGGTACCAACCTACCTCCATGCCCACGCCTCAACACTTGTCGCGGATGTCTATGCTGACGGTCTTGCTCATGTCAAAATCCCGTGAAGAAAGGGTTGTGGTTCATTTCGTCGCCTACCGTGGTTTCCGGCCCGTGGCCGGAGAGCAGGGTGGTCTGGGGCGGCAGGGTGAAGATGTTCTCCCTGACCGAGCGCTTGAGCTCATCCAGGTCGCCGCCCTCGAAGTCCGTCCTGCCGATGGAGCGGAAAAAGATGAGATCGCCAACGAAGGCCGCCCCGGCCTCGGGAAAGTAGAAGGTCAGGCTGCCCTTTGAGTGGCCCGGGGTGGCCAGCACGGTGCAGTCGAACCCGGCGAAGGCGGTCTGGCCCGGTTTGATGGTCTGGGCTTCGTACGGCTCCACCTGCGGCAGGCCGAAGAGTCCGCCCCGGCCCAGTTCGCCGTCGAGGAGGTATGCGTCGTCCTCGCCGTGCAGGATGGGCGCGCCCGTGGCGGCGCTCAGGGCGCTGTTGCCATAGGTATGGTCGAAGTGGAGATGGGTGTTCAGGATATGGGTCAGGGTCAGGTTGTTTTCCTTGAGATAGGTCAGCACCGGGGCCGGGTCGCCGCCCGGGTCCACGGCCACGGCCTCGGTCTCCCCGGCCAGGACATAGCAGTTGGTCTGCAACGGGCCGAGGGCAAAGGTCTTGATTTCCATTATATCTCCTCCAGCAGCAGCTCGGAGAGGGGTTTGCGTTTCGAGTCGCCCTTCTGGTCCGGGTGACCCAGGGCGATGACGGCCTGGAGCTCATGGGATTCCTGGTCCAGGCCGAGGACGCCGAGGGTGGCTGCCTGATCGTTGACGATCTGGCCGATCCAGACCGCGCCCAGCCCCAGGGCGTGGATGGCCAGGAGCATGTTCTGGATGCAGGCGCCGGCTCCCTGGTGGTCCTTCATCTCGCTGTAGAGGGCGTCCTTGGCCAGGGTCACGGCGATGCAGACGGCGGACGACCGGATGACGTGCGCGTATTTGGTGCATTCGGCCAGCGGCGCGTGCCGGGGATCGTCGCGGGGGATAACGAGGAACCGCCAGGGCTGGTTGTTCAGCCCGCTGGGGGCCCAGCGCCCTGCGTCGAGGATGGTCAGGATGTCTTGGCGCGACACGGGGTCGGCGGTGAACTTGCGGATGCTGCGGCGGTCGAGCATCGCCTGGATGACGGGGTTGTCGCTTTGGCTCATGTGCGTGTACTCCTTGTACTGCGTACTTTTAGCCTACGAGGGCGCGTGGGGCAAGTGGGCTTGTGACCCTTTGCCATCGGCGGGCGTATATGTTTATTGCAGATGAGTCGAACACCGCCCCGGGGCGGACGGAATACTGAATGGACGAGAGCCGCGAAGCAGAAATAATACGCGAGGTGCTCCAGGGCGACGCCCGGGCCTTCGAGGCCCTGGTGCGCCGATACCAGGGGCCTGTCTATGCGCTCATGCTGCGCAGCTCGGGCAATGCCGATACCGCGGCCGATCTTGCCCAGGAGGCGTTTACCCGGGCCTATGCCCGGCTTGAGACCTTCTCGACGGGGAAGCGGTTCTTCCCCTGGCTGTACTCCCTGGCCCTCAATGTGTCGCGTGACTGGATGCGACGCGACGGCCGGGACTTCCATGTGTTCATGGACGATGCGTCGGTCATGGTGCGCGACGAGGACCGGGTCGACGAGCGGCAGTCCGTAGATGACCGCCTGGACGGGGCCAAGGCCTTTGCCCGGGTGATGGGTCTGGCCCCGAAATATCGGGAGGCGATGATCCTGCGCTTCAGGCACGATTGCTCCATGCAAGAAGTCGCCAAGGCGCTGGGGATCACGATCAGCGGCGCGAAGATGCGCGTCAGCCGGGGACTGGAGATGGTTCGTTCCCATTTCAAGGAGGTGGACGATGACCAATGACACCAACGGGCGCGCCCCGGGCAGATCCGCTCGCGACGACGCCCTGGACCGGATGATAGCCGAGGCCGTCAGGAACGCGCCCGAGGCGTCCCCGCCCGAGGGGTTCTCCGCCCGGGTCATGGCCGGGCTGCCGCCCATGCGTCCATCTGCCTGGCTTCGCCTGCGCCTGTGGCTGACCCGGCCGCGCTCGGTGACCTTCACCCCGGCCCGCGTCCTGCCTGTGCTGGCCGTAGCTGTTGTGCTACTGGCCGTGGGATTGTTCCTGCCCCAGGGAATGGATGGCCCCGGCGGATCGGCAACCCCGGACGGGCCGACCCTGTCCACCGTGCGGTTTGTCCTGGGCGACGAGGCGGCCACGGCGCGCACCGTGTCCGTCATCGGCTCGTTCAACGACTGGAAGGCCGTGGCCTCGGCCATGCGGTATGACTCCGATGCCGGGGTCTGGGTGCTTGAGGCCCAGCTGCCGCCGGGTGATCATGAATACATGTTTCTGGTGGACGGACGGCCCGTGGCCGACCCCGGGGCGCGGCTGACCCGCGACGACGGCTTCGGCAACACCAACGCCATACTCATAGTGAACGGACGTCATGAAGAGACGCTGTAGCCTTATCCTGTTGGCCGTGTTCCTCACTCTGTGGACCGTCCGGCCTGCCGGGGCCAGCGGCGAGGCGGCCGAGGCCTGCGCTCCGTCTGCGGCCGTGGTCGGACAGGTCGAGCGCGGGGTGGCCGATCCAGCAGACGCCCGCGCTCTTCTCTCGCGCATCGAGGCCGCCTGTGCCGAAGGATTCCCTCCCGCGCCCTTCGAAGGCAAGGTGGCCGAGGGGCTGGCCAAGGGGGTGTCCCCGGCGCGCATCGTTCGCACGCTGGACGCAAAGCTCGACGCCTTTCGGGATGGTGCGGTCGTGTTGCGTGACTGCGGGGCTCCCGTCTCACCTCAAATCCTCACGGTTCTTGGCGAGGGAATGTTCGGAGAGGCCCCGCCTGCCATGTTGCGCGATTATGTCTGCGCCTATGCCTCGCGGCAGGCCGGACCGTTCCTGACCGGGCTTGAGATGACCCTGCTCCTGCACCGCGCCGGGTTCGACTACGGGCTGACCCGGACCCTGCTCGACGCCGGGTTCGAGTCCGGCTCGCTCGCCCCGCCGTGGCGGTATTTCGTGCGCGTGGTGCTGGTGGCCAGGCAGCGCGGGGTGACCGATGAGACGGTGACGCGGACCGCCATCGACGTGGCGCGCGGCGGCGGCTCGCCGTCGGATGTCTCGGCCCGGCTGGGCTTCACCGACCGCGACCTGAGCGGCCGCAGCCTCGACAGGTAGCCCGCGCCGGTAAAGAAACATTTCACCCCGTTTTTGTGACCTTGCCCGATGCGCGGCCGTATATCTTGGCAAGGACGGTGTTGTTCGCGAACCAAACCCATGGGAGTCCTGCGTGAAGAAAGTCGTTATTGCAGCGTTGGCCGTGTCGGTCATTGTTTTGGCCGGGTGCGCCAAGGTTGTTGGGCCATACTACCTTGAGCATGAAGAATATCAGGACGGGATAGAAATACTGAGCCAACAGCTCAACGAGAATCCCGAGGACGCTTCGGCGGCGTACTATCTGGGCCGGTACTACCTGGCGCTGAACAAGCCGGAAGCAGCCCTGCCCTACCTGAATCTGGCCACGGCACTGGAGCCCGGAAACGCCGACTACATGTTCTGGAAGGGCGTGAACCGCTGGGCGCTGCTCGACTTCGAGGGCGAGCAGGCCGCCTACCTCGAAGCGCACCGGCTTGACCCGGAGCATATCTCTGCCAACCTGTACCTCGGCCATGGATACCTGGACAGGAAGCAGTGGGCAAAGGCCCTGGCCCGTTACGACACCGTCATAGAACTGGACAGATATAACCCCGAGGCGCTCTACAACCGGAGCGTGGCCCTGCACGGGCTCGGAAATAATACGGAGGAGGTTGCGGCGCTCAGGACGTTCCTTGAGTACTATCCCGACGGGATGCTGGCCCTGGAGGCCACCGAACGACTCAATCTGCAAGGGGACTTCACTTACCGCAACTTCATCATCGGAAACCGCAACGTCACGCTCAGTAGCATGGCGTTCAAACCCGGAACGGACGAACTGGACATGGACAGCAAGGAATCACTGCACGTCGTGGCGGCCATGATGGAGACCAACGACGCCCTCGCGCTCCACGTGGTCGGCTATGTGGACGGCGATGCCGCCAGGGCCAGGAGCCGCGCGCGAGCGGTGCGGGACTACATCCTTTCCGGTCATCCCAACCTCGACCCGGCGCGGCTGCCCCTGAGCTGGTTCGCGACGGCGGAAACCATGGAGGTGGGCGCGTCGCGCTTCACGCTCCCGGAATCGGTGCAATTCATTACGGTGGTTCCGCAACCTTAGAAGGAGAAGGAACATGCAGTTGATAAGAAATATACAGAGCTGGTTGGTGCTTGTGATGCTGGCAACCCTGTTGGCCGCGCCCATGGCCCTGGCCCAGGAGGAGACGGCCGCCGACGAGACCGCTCCGGCAACGGAGACGACCACGGCGGACGAGACCGCCCCTGCGGCGGAAACGACCACAGCGGACGAGACCGAAGCTCCGGCCATGACCAGTCCCGCCCAGGCCGCCAAGGCCGAGGCGCTGGCTGAAGCCGCCGCGTCCGTGTCCGCGGAGGCCGTGGCCGAGGCGGAAGCGTCGGTGGCGGAGGCGGAGGCCTCGGTGGCGGAAGCCGCCGCAGCGGTCGCCGCAGCAAAGGAAGCGGCCGATGAAGCCGCCATCGCCGCAGCCGAGGCCGATCTGGCCGAGGCCGAGGCAGGGCTGGCGTCCGCCCGGGAAGCCGCCGATGCGGCAGTGGCCGATGCGTCGTCAGTCGATGCGGCCGCCGTCAGCTCCATGCGGGCAGCGGGCATGGGCTGGGGCGAGATCGCTCATGAACTGGGCGTTCATCCCAGCACACTGGGCCTGGGGCACAAGAACCGCGAGCGGGCCGCAGTGGCCAGCATGGGCGTGGGGAAGGAACGGGCCGCGGTGGCCTCCGCTCCCGGCTTCGGCAAGTCCAATTCGCGTGACGTCAAGACCGGTGTCGCCAAGACGCCCGGTGTGGCTGCCGGCCAGGGCGAGAAGTCCGTGGGCCTGAGCCGCGCTTCGTCCAAGGCCAAGAGCGGGGCCAAGGGGTCCGAGTCCTCCAACAGCGCCTCCGCCTCCGGCGGCCGTGGCAACAGCGGCAACAGTGGCAAGGGCGGCGGCAACAGCGGCGGCAACGGCAAGGGCGGCGGCAACGGCGGCGGTAACGGCAAGGGCGGCGGCAACGGCAAGAACTAGCGGTTATCGCCCGGACCATGAATGATCACGATGGAGTCGCCTGATGGCGGCTCCATCTTTTTTGGTAGAAGCCACACCCTGAGTCCCTTGAAGACCGGGGCGTGGCCCCCTGCGGCGTGAGGGGCCGAGCCATGGGCGGCGTCAGGTCTCTTCCAAAAACCGGGCAACGGCTGTAGGGTGGCTGAAAGTGTACCAGCAACCCCGGACCTGAAACAGCAAGCACCCATGCCCGAACAGCCGCCGTCCATCCTCTCGGAGACCTATCTCCAGATCAGCCCCAACATTTTGGAGAGCTTTCCCAGGTTTCGCCCGCCAGTGGACCTTTATCTGTATGACGAGGCAGTGGGACGGGTCGGGCTGACCCACCGGGCCGGGGCCAGGCTGGGCAACGAGGCCCAGGCGCGGGTGGCGGCCCATGCCGAGGCGGGACGGCTCTTCCTGCTGCGCGACGACTATCTCATCTACGCCGAGCACCTGAGCCGCAAGCTCGGGCTGGTGCTGGTGGAGGACGGCCTGCGTCCCCAGGAGGTGGCCGAGATATTCTTCCTCGCCTTCCGCGACCGCGTGGCCGGGTTTTATGACCAGCCCAAGAAGGAGCCGCTGGCCCGGCTGCGTGACGATCTTTCAATCCTGGCCGAATATGTATGGGCCGATCCCTGCCGGGTGGAGTTTCTGACCGGCACGCTGCACAAGGACTATGACCTGGCTGTCCACGCCGTGAACTCCATGTTCATCGGCCTGGCGCTTTATGCCATGCTCTCGGACGAAAAGATGACGCGGCTGTCACTGGTCGGTCTGTCTCTGGGGCTGATTCTGCACGATCTCGGCATGACCAATGTGCCCCGGTTCATCACCGACAAGGAGCAGTACCTCGTCCGCCGCGACCGCGAATCCATCCGCAAACACGTGGAGGCCGGGCTGCGCAAGCTGGACCGGTTGGGCGTGGGGGAGCCGGTGGTGCGCCAGTGTCTTGAGGAACACCACGAGCGGCTTGACGGCTCGGGTTATCCCCGTGGGATTCGGGGTGATGCCATCTCTCTGCCGGGGCGGCTGTGCGCCGTTGCGGATTCCTTTTCGGCCATGATCGGTCGGCGGCCTTATCGCGACGCCACGATGCTGGAACAGGCCGCGGCGACCCTTGTGCATGACGTCGAGCGGTATGACCGGCGGCTCACGGGCCTTCTGGCCGTGCTCATAGCCGAGGGGATTCCCTCATGCCGGGCTCACGATGCGGCGGACGAAGGCGCATCCTCCCCGGAAGGCGGCGACTCTTAGAGGGCCCCTATCGCGTGGCCGGATGGTCCATGGGGCGTCAGCGGGGCTGCCACCAGGAGCGCATGCGGGCGATCTCCCGCTCGTCGGTGGTGCGGGTGAGCCGGTGGAGCATGGTGGGCGCGGGGCCGTCCGGGGCGTCCGGGGTGCAGGCGCAGACATAGGTGTCACCCGTAAAGGATTCACTTCTGAACTGGATATCCAGCCCCATGCAGCGATTGGCCTCGTCCCAGTCCCGGGGCACGGCCTCAAGGCAGAATTCGGTATAGCGGACATTGTTGACGTGGCCGTTGATGTCCATGTCGGCCCGCCGGGCTGTCAGGGGGGTCTCGTGGTCTCCGCCCTTGAGCCGGGCCACGGACTTGGCCGGGAAGACCAGGGCGCGCTCCACGTCGGGGATGAACCGTTCGTTGAGGACTTCGGACGGCGGCTCGGGGCGGTGGGTTTTTGCGTTCATGGTTACCCAGGCGGTGGTGGCGCGCCCCATGGGGCCGTCCTGGTCGCTGATGAGAAAATCGCGGGTGGCGACCAGCCGTTCGTTGCCCGAGGGCCAGGTCCGCACCGTGACGGTCCCGCCGTATTCGGGCAGCCGGTCCATCATCACGTGGAGCCGGGCCAGCAGCCAGAGGTGGCCGCTGGTCTCCAGGTCGCGGTAGCCGAAGCCCAGGGAGTCCGCGTGGCAGGAGGCGATATCCTGCAACTGGTTGCAGATGGTCGTGATGGGAGCCTGGCCGCCGGGGCGCGGCTCGTAGGAGCGGATGGGGTAGGTCTGTTCGAGCAGGAGTTCAGAATTAGTTGTCATAGCAACGATCTCGTTGTTTTTTTTTGATGGGGAGGGTTGTGGAGCGGTTCGTTTCCTAGATGTAGCCGAGGATGATCTTGCGGGTCACGCCCTGGTCCATGGCCTCGCCCTGAACATCCGCGAAGCGCGCCATGAGGGCGGCGGCGTCCGGATAGTCGGCCCGAAGGCCGAAGTGGAAGCTCGACGGCTCGCCCACGGGCAGCTCGCGGGCATGGATGCGCGGCTTGAGCCCGGCCCGGCCGATGGCATACATGGCCGCCAATCCGTTGCCCACGAAGACGTCTGCCTCGTTGCGGGCGATCATGTCCAGGGCCTGGTTCAAGGTGTCCACGTAGATGATGGGATGACTGGCGGGGAAGGTCTTGCGCGCCCAGCCGTTGCCCTTGTAGTCCACCTGGCGCAGGGGCTGAAGGTCCTTCAGAGTGGCCACGGCGTTGATCTCCGCCAGGCGCGGGTTGTCCACGGCGCAGAAGATGGAGGGCAGGCTTTCCACCAGCGGCTCCTCGGCGAACAGGAGATACTGCCTGCGCGCGTCCGTGGGGTTGGTGCACAGGGTGTCGCCCTTGTCCTCGCTGACCAGGGCCTGGGCCTGGGGCCAGTCATACCCTTTGTGATGGAGGGCAAAGCCCATGCGTCTGCCCAGCAGCTCGTCCAGGCAGTCCACGAGGATGCCGGTCATGACGCCGTCGCGCTGCATGGAGTAGGGAGGGAAGGACGCGTTCCAGTTGCAGACCATGGCCTGGCGGCCGGTCAGGGCGATGGTGGGGGCGAGGGCCACGGCGGCCGAAGCCGTGCCGAGCATTGTCAGGGCCTGTCTGCGGGAGAGCATGGTCATGGTACACCTGCGCTGAATTGTGATGGTTCGCCGGGACTATAGGCTGTGGCGCGACTTATTGCAACACGCCGGGGCCGGGCGGCATCGTTTCGGCGCTTGACGGCTCAGGCGAGGAAGTTGCGAACCCCGGTGAACACGATCTGGGCGGCCATGGCCGAGAGGACGAGGCCGGTGATGCGGGTGAGCACGGCCAGCCCCATGGGGCCGATGATCCGGTGGATGGCCGTGGCCGAGAGCAGGAGCGTCCCGACGGCCAGACAGGCGAAGACCAGGGAGGCCGCGCCCACGGCCTGTTCCGTCGCGCCGCGCAGCTCCGCGCCGAGGATGAGCAGCGTACCGATGGTGGCCGGGCCCACGGTGATGGGCATGGCCAGAGGGACTACGGCCATGTCCGCATCGTCGTCCGGCTCGGGCCGGGCGCGCTTGCCGGAAACCAGCGACACGGCGGAAAGAAAGAGCAGGCTGCCCGCGCCCACGCGGAAGCCGTCCATGGTGATGCCGAGGGTGGAGAAGATGGGGTTGCCCGCAAAATAGAGCGTGAGGGATATGATCAGCACGGAAACGGTTACCCGCAGAGCCACCTTGCGCTGGGCGGCCTTGTCCATGCCTTCTGTCAGGGACAGGAATACCGACAGCACGAAAAAGGGCGTCAGCAGAAAGAAGAGCTTGATGAAGAGCGAAATGAAGAGGTTGGTCATGGTTCCTCATTGGAGTTGTTGTTGGCCGTGGCTTGCGCTGATCTAGTCGGCCCCTCGGGACTCGTCAACATCCTTTCCGGGTAGGTGCTGAAATTCCTTGCCATGATATCGTCATACGTCCCGCTGGCTTTCAGGCTGTCCAGGGCCTCCTGCCACTTTGCCACCAGTGCGTCGGGCACGTCCCGGGAGAAGGCGAGCCAGGCGCTCGACCGGGCGAATTCGTATCCGGTGCGCTCGAACTCAGTCGGGTCCAGTCCGACGTGTTTCACCATGTAGTAGTAGGTCAGCTCGCCCATGAGCACGAGGTCCACACGTCCCTCATGGAGTTTCCTGTAGCTTGAGTCGTAAGTTGGGCCGATGTCAAGATTTTTGAACCCCTTGCCTTCCAGGGTCTGGTGGGTATAGCCGTCCTTGCGCACGGCGATCTTGGCAACGCGTCGGGCATCCTCCAACGAGTTGATCTCAACGGGGCTGTCCTTGCGCTTGAAGAAATAATCACCCTCGCCAAAGATCGGGCCGACCCACTTGAAGAGTTGTTCGCGTTCGGGGATGCGGACGATGGCGAAGAGCGCGTGCATGGGCTCTTCCTGGGTCCGCTGGTAGGCCCGCAGCCAGGGCACGGCCTCCAGCCTGCTGGTGTCGCCCACGATCTTCTGTATTTCCCTGACCACCTCCGGGGCAACGCCACGAAGGGCCGCTCCCTCTTCATACACCAGCGGCGGATATACGATGGCCTACATTGTCAGGCTATCCTCGGCGGCAAGGGCTGGCAGTGCGGGTAGTATGAACGCAAGCACAAAGGTGAGAATTGTCGACAAAATATCCCCCTCAAGATACAGGCCTGTCTAATAATAGCGTGTCTTGACGGTGTGTACTTTACGGGAGCCATTGGAGTATGTCCATAACGCTGGACAATCCATGTCATTATAAATCGTGAATCACCACCCGGCAGGCCGGTCGAGTGTGTGGCTTATGTGTTTGAATTTGAAAACAAAAAAGAAGTAACGGCAAGAGGTTGTGCTCCTGCCTCGTTTCCGCGCGCAGTGTGTGGCCGCCTCATCTGCAGAGTTTCTCGGCCAGGGCGTCGCCCTGCTCGCCGCCGCCGGCCATGCGCGACAGTTCGTGCCGGATGCGGTCGCCTTCCAGCCGGTCGCAACGGGTGTAGGTCGCGCCGTCGAGGACCTCCTTCTGGATGAGGAAGTGCC
>CAMYLL010000005.1 GCA_947259235.1 uncultured Pseudodesulfovibrio sp.
ATAGAACACGGGCGGCTTGATGTCTGTGATGACCAGTCGGTAAAGGTAGTCGAAGAGTCCGCCCTCGACGATAGACTCGCCCAGGGCGCGCTTGCGGGCCACGTCCAGGCCGGACGAGTTGCGCAGGAAGAGGAGCCAGGCCACGATCATCGTGTGGCCCTGCTTGTCCACTTCCACCAGCTCCATGGGGCGGAGCTTGTCGTTCCAGCGTTTCATGAACGCGCCGGAGAATATGAGTTCGAGCAGGCTTTTTCTGATGATCACCGACATTGATGGCTCCGGGTGGGTGTGTGCATGATGCCAGAGTCTGCCGAAAAGCCGGGACAAAGGCAACGTCATTGCGCTGTTGTCGTCGCGCGGCAGGCATCTGCTGATGGACGCGGCGCGCTGTGCCGTGTTATCAGGCCGTGCATGAACCATGATACGGTAGACAGCGATGTCAGCCCTGCGGAGCGTCATCCCTCGTGGGGAGTGGCGCTGCTGCTGGCCGCCCAGCACGTGGTGGTGCTGTATTCGGGCATCATCCTTGTTCCGGTCATGCTGGTGAGCATTCACGGCATTGGGCAAAAAGACGCCGAGTATCTCGTCTTTGCCACCTCTGTCTGCGCTGCCGGGGCGACCTTGCTGCAGTTGGTGCGCGGAGGCCGTTTCGGCCTGGGCGCGCCCATGTTCATGGGGACTTCGGGCGCGTATCTGACCTGCGCCCATGGCGCGCTCTTCCTGGGCGGCCCGTCGCTTCTGGCGGGCATGGTCATGATCACCGCGCCGTTCCAGTTCGTCTTCAGCTACTGCATCCGGTTCATGCGTCATATCCTGACCCCTACCGTGGGCGGGGTGGTCATCATGCTGGCCGTGGTCGGCCTGCTGGCCGATTCCGTCACCACCTGGAGCTCGGGCAACCGCACGGGCCAGACCCCGGCCATGGTGGACATCGTCACCGGTATGGCCACCATGGGGGTGATGATCCTTGTGGAATGGTTCGGCGGCAAACGGCTGCGTCCGTGGGGGCTGCCCCTTGGCATCCTGGCGGGGTGCATCTTCACCGCACTGCTCGGCCAGCCGCTGACCGAGGACCTTTCTGCCGAGCGATGGTTCGGCCTGCCCGATGGCGGATGGCCGGGGCTGTCCTTCGCCATCGACAACCCCAGTCATTGGACTCTGGCCTTCACCTTTGTCCTGGCGGTGCTTTCCACGAGCATCAAGTACGCCGGTGACGCCATGGTGCTGCAAAAGGTGGCCCGGCCCGAGAAGCGCAAGGTGGACTACGACGCCCTCCAGGGCGGACTCTACGCCAACAGCGTGAGCATGTTCCTGTCCGGTCTGGCCGGGGGCATGCCCGCCTCGTCCCATTCGTCGAACATTCCGCTCATGGACATGACCGGCGTGGCCACCCGGCGCGTGGCCGCCCTGGCCGCCGTGCTCATGGTCGCCGTGGCCCTGTCGCCCAAGTTGCTCGACATGCTCGTCTGTCTGCCCCATCCGGTGGTGGGCGGCGTGGGGGTCGTTCTGGTGGGCCACCTCTTTGCCTCGGGCATGCAACTGGTGGCCGAGGAGATGAACCACCGCAACGGGCTGATCGCCGGGCTGTCGCTGTGCGCCGGGCTGGTGGCGGCCAGCGGCAACTTTTTCCCCGGAGCCTTCCCCGATTCCCTTGCCCCCCTGATCAGAAACGGCGTGGCCCTGGGCGGCCTGGTGGCCGTGCTGCTGACCCTGATGACCCGTCTGGCCCGCGAGCGGGGCGTACGGATCAGCGTCGGGACCGGAATTGAGCACTTGCAGGAGCTCAAGATCCAGTTGGCAAAGGCGGCTGTCCGGCTGCGGCTGGACGGTCACGCCGTGGGATTTCTTGAGCTGGCCTGCGAGGAGGTCTTTCTCTACATGCGGGCCGAGTGCGAGGCCATGGGCTACGCCGGTCCGGTCTCCTTCCTGCTGCGCCGGGGCGCGGGGGGCGTGGTTGTAGAGGTCTCCGGCGGGGCGCGGTTTGACAGCGAAGCAGACGAGATGGCGGCGCGTGACATACTCAGCCCGGCCGTGCTGGACGACGACAAGCTCAACGGACTGGGCCTCGCCCTGCTCGGGCGCATCGCCACCAACGTCAGCCACGCAACCATTGCCGACTACACCTACATCGGCTTTGTCATCCCCGAACAGCAGTAGCCCGGCGGGGTCAGGTCAGCGGTCAGTTGTCGATCGCTTGCCGATGCTTGTCATTTCTATCCCCGGTCAATTAAAACGTCCCCCCGCACATTTCATGCGGGGGGACGTTTTTGTCTGGTATTGCGTACGGATCAGCCCAGATAGGGGTTGAAGTAGCCGTAGTTGATCCAGGGCAGGGCCTTCTTGAGCCGTTTCTTGAAGTTCATGAACCCCATGCAGGGCGAGTGGCCGAAGGGGGCCATCAGCCGCAGGTACAGCTCGGGATCGAGGTTGAGGTTGCGCAGCTGGATGAAGTCGTAGCGGGAGGCCTCGCCCAGTTCGACGAGTGCGGCCAGCTCCTCCTCGGTGTCCGTGATGCCTGGGAAATAAAGCAGGTTGAGGGAGATGAACAGCCCCACCTCGTGGGCCTTGAGCAGCGTCTCGCGCACGTCGTCGAAAGTGTACCCCTTGGGCCGGTAATACGCGTCATAAGGCCCGGGCCGGGCTGCGTTGAGGCTGACGCGGATGGAGTTGACCCCGGCGATCTTCAGGGCGGGCATGACCTGGGGGCGGGAGCCGTTTGTGTTGACGTTGACCGTGCCGGTCCCGCCGTCGCGGCGGTAGGCCGCCACCGCTTCGCAGAGAAGCTCCGCCTCCAGCAGGGGTTCGCCTTCGCACCCCTGGCCAAAGGAGAAGATGGGCCTGCGTTCACGCGATTCGTGGCGTCGCATGACCTGGACGATCTCCTCCACCGTGGGCGTGAAGGCGATGCGGCACTGGGGAGAGGGGAATCCCGAGTCCTCGGGCTGGTAGGATATGCAGCCGACGCACTGCGCGTTGCAGGTGCGCGAGGTGGGCAGCGGGCACTCAAACCGCCCAAGGGAGAGATTCTTGGCAGCCGGGCAGCCGTTGGTCAGGGCGCACCCCGCCAGGTGGTTGACCAGCCGGTTCTGGGGCATCTCGGTGATCAGTTCGTGGGCTCCGGCCTCTATGCGGTCCGGCGGAATGTGGGTAAAGACCTGGCGCTTGTCCTCGTCCACCTGCTTGGCGCAGACCCAGAAGCGGCCGTTGGCATAGCCTATTGCCGCATAGGAGAGCAGGGGCAGGATGGGGGCGTCGTCGTCGGTTTCGTAAGCGCTGACGCCGGTGACCGTGTTGCCCGGGCAGGCAAAGGCGGCCACGGCCAGATCTTCCATCACCTCGGTCTGTCCCGTCTCCGGGTTGTAGCCCATGGCGTGGCGTCCCGGGAGCATGAAGAATTCCGACTCGTCGGGCAGCGGGGTGATCTCGTCGGGCCTGGGCAGGCCGAATTCGTTGCCGCGGCGACACATGAGAAGCAGGTCCGGGTGGTCGTAGATTTCGCCTTCGGGTGAGGCGAAGAGCATGCGTGGCTGCGGTTTTTTCTTCGATGACATGCTGATGGTATACTGGAAAAGCCTGTTTCAGGGCAAGGGATGAATGCGTCGTGCCCGAAAATGAGTCCGACCGGCAGGATTTCAGTGTCGTTTTGTAGCAAAGGGGAGCGGAAAAGTGACGAAGAAAGCGATTGTGCACAACCTGAAAAGGCCGACACCATGACGGTGTCGGCCTGTATGAACCATAGGGTCCCAGAGCAAGCGGCTTAACGCTTGGAGTACTGGAAGCTGGCGCGGGCGCCGCGCAGGCCGTACTTCTTGCGTTCCTTCTTGCGTGCGTCGCGGGTCAGCAGACCGGCGGGCTTGAGAACGGCGCGAAGCTCGGGGTTGATCTCGCACAGGGCGCGGGAGATGCCGTGGCGCAGAGCCTCGGCCTGTCCGGTGACGCCGCCGCCGGAGCAGTTGGCCTTGATGTCGTATTTGTCGAGCATGCGCACAAGCTTGAGCGGCTGCTGGACGATCATCTGCAGGGTCTTGCGGGGGAAGTAGTCCTCGAAGGGACGACCGTTAACGGTGATCTGGCCGGACCCGGCATAAAGGCGGGTGCGGGAGATTGCGTTCTTTCTCTTACCAGTGCTGTACGTAAAATCGCTCATGATAATCCCCGATTAGATATCCAGAGTTTTGGGAGCCTGGGCAGCGTGCGGATGCTCGGAGCCAGCGTAGACCTTGAGCTTCTTGAGAAGCTGGGCGGCCAGGCGGTTCTTGGGCAGCATGCCCTTGACTGCGGCGGTGATGACGTTCTCAGGCTTCTTGTCCAGCATCTCGCGCAGGGTCTTTTCTTTCAGACCGCCGGGATGGTTGGAGTGCTTGTAGTACATCTTCTTGTCGAGCTTCTGGCCGGTGACCTTGATCTTGTCGGCGTTGATCACGACGATGAAATCGCCCATGTCCATGTGGGGGGCGAATTCAGGCTTGTGCTTGCCACGCAGACGGTTGGTGATCTCGGTGGCCAGGCGGCCCAGGATCTTGTCCGTGGCATCGACAACGAACCATTCGCGATTCGCGTCTTCCGGCTTGGGGCTATATGTCTTCATTGTAAATGCTCCTTGCGCAAACTGAGAAGGGGACTTTTACGGAGTTTGCATCCGTATGTCAACCCATTTTTCAGGCTGCCGATACCATATCGTCTGCCCCGGCGCGCGGCTGCGGCAAATGATTTTTTCGGCAGTCCCGATCCAACTGTCGTTATATCGTTCGCCCGGTCATGGTCTGCGGTGCAAGAGGAACGGGGTGTAACGGGGTAGTTCCTCAAGCCCGCCGGTCTCGACCGGGAGACCGGTGATACACAATAATCTATCCGGCCACAAGCTCTTTCAGCTTGGCCAGCGCGTTCTTCATGCCGGAGGCGTCCGTGCCGCCCGCGCGGGCCAGGTCCGGGCGGCCGCCGCCCCCGCCGCCGACCTCGGCGGCCACGGGCTTGATCAAGTCCCCGGCCTTGAACCGGCCGTGCAGGTCCTTGGTCACGGACAGGGCCACCGAGACCTTGCCGTCCTCGTGACCGGCCACAAGACAGACGATGCCCGAGGGAATCTTGCTGCGCAGGGCGTCCATCTGTTCGAGCATGACGCCCATGTCCGGGGCCTCGACCTCTGCGGCCAGGACCTTGACCCCGCCGATTTCCGCCAGCTCGCCCATCATGTCGCGGCCTGCGCCCGAGGCGAGCTTGGCCTGGAGTCCCTTCATCTCGCGGGCCATGTCCTTGACCTGCTGTTGCAGGGTGCGGACCTTGGCGGGCAGCTCCGCGGGCTGTGCCTTGAGCATGGCTCCGGCCTCGGTCGCGGCCGCGCGGCGCTCGTTGAGGTAGGCGATGGCGTTGCCGCCGGTGGCCGCCTCGATGCGCCGGATGCCCGCGGCCACGCCGGACTCGCTGACGATGACGAAGGTTCCGGCGATGCCGGTGTTCTCAAGATGCGTTCCACCGCAAAATTCCATGGAAACGCCGGGCACTTCGATGACCGAGACCGTGTCGCCGTATTTCTCGCCGAACAGGGCGGTGGCGCCCTTGGCCTGGGCATGCTCGATGCTCATGACCTCGCGGGTCACCGGGATGGCGTCGAGGATGGCCTGGTTGACCATGGCCTCCACCGTGGCGATCTCCTCGGCGCTCAGCCCCTTGATGTGGGTGAAGTCGAAGCGCAGCCGGTCCGGGCCAACCAGGGAGCCC
Organism: uncultured Pseudodesulfovibrio sp.; assembly: GCA_947259235.1. GTDB lineage: Bacteria > Desulfobacterota > Desulfovibrionia > Desulfovibrionales > Desulfovibrionaceae > Pseudodesulfovibrio. Next base: position 5,719 of record CAMYLL010000005.1, read on the forward strand.
GCCTGCTTGGCGTGGTCGCCCAGCACCTTCTGCAGGGCGGCGTGGAGCAGGTGGGTGACGGTGTGGTTGCGCATGGTGGCCAGCCGCTGGTTCCGGTCCACGTTCAGGAACACGGCGTCGCCGGTGGCGAGGGTTCCCTCGGCTACCTCGACCCTGTGGGCCGTGAGGGCGCGCGAGGGCTTGACCGTCTCCGTCACCACGGCCCTGGCCGAGGAGGAGGCGATCTCGCCGGTATCGCCGACCTGGCCGCCGGATTCGCCGTAGAAGGGGGTCAGCCGGGTGACGACCCAGCCCGATGCGCCCGCGCCCAGGCTCTCGACCACGGAGCCTTCCGGGGTCAGCAGGTAGGCGACCTCGGATTGGTCGGCCATGGTCTCGTAGCCGGAAAATTCGGAGGTGACGTCCTGCTCCAGCAGGGTCTGGAAGATGGAGGCCACGTCCTTCTCGCCCGAGCCCTTCCAGGCCGCCTTGGAGCGCGTCTTCTGCTCCTTCATCAGGGCGTCGAAGCCCGGCTCGTCAACGTCCATGCCCTGGCGCTCGGCCACGTCGCGGACGATGTCGATGGGAAATCCGTAGGTATCGTAAAGCTTGAAAGTTGTATCGCCGGGCACGAGCTTGGCCCCGGCCGTGGTCAGCTCGGCCAGTTCCTGCTCCAGCATCTCAAGTCCCTTGTCCAGGGTCTTGGCAAAACCTTCCTCCTCGCCGCGGACCACCTCGATCATGAAATCGCGCGACTCCTTGAGCTCGGCGTAGTGGTCGCCCATGTCGTCCACCACCTTGCTGGCGGTCTTCCAGAGGAAGGAATCGGTCAACCCCATGAGCTTGCCGAAGCGGTAGGCGCGGCGGATGAGGCGGCGCAAGATGTAGCCCCGGCCCTCGTTGGAGGGCAGGACCTGGTCGGGGATCAGGAAGGCAATGGCGCGGCTGTGGTCTGCGATGACCTGGAGGGCGGTGTCGATCTCCTCGCTCTCGCGGTACTTCACCCCGGCCAGCTCGGCGGTGTAGCTGATGATGGACTGGAACAGGTCGGTCTCATAGTTGGAGGCCACGCCCTGGCAGACGGCGGCGATGCGTTCAAGGCCCATGCCCGTGTCGATGGACGGGCGGGGCAGCGGGGTGCGCGTGCCGTCCTCGGCCTGGTCGTACTGCATGAACACGAGGTTCCAGATTTCCAGGTAGCGGTCGCAGTCGCATTTGCCGATGCCGCATTCCGGGCCGCAGCCCACGTGCTCGCCCTGGTCGAAGTGGACCTCGGAGCAGGGGCCGCAGGGGCCGGTGTCGCCCATGGACCAGAAGTTGTTCTTCTCGCCCAGGCGGTAGATGCGCTCGGCCGGAACGCCAGCCACGCGCTGCCACAGCTCCCCGGCCTCGTCGTCGTCATTATATATTGTAATGTAGAGGCGGTCCTTGGGCAGCTTCAGCTCCTCGGTGAGGAACGTCCAGCAGAATTTGATGGCGTCTTCCTTGAAGTAGTCGCCGAAGGAGAAGTTGCCCAGCATCTCGAAAAAGGTGTGGTGGCGGGCGGTGCGGCCCACGTTCTCAAGGTCGTTGTGCTTGCCGCCCACGCGCAGACACTTCTGGGAGGTGGTGGCGCGGCTGTAGTCGCGTTTTTCCTGGCCGAGGAAGAGCCGCTTGAACTGGACCATGCCCGCGTTGGTGAAGAGCAGGGAGGGATCGTCCTTGGGGGTCAGGGGCGACGACTCCACGATGGCGTGGTTGTTCTTGTGAAAAAATTCAAGGAATCTCTGGCGGATTTCAGCAGCGTTCATTGTTTGGTGTTCTCCACGAAATTAAGTTTCCAGACAAAAGCGCCCCGGGCCTGATGCCCGAGGCGCTCCATCCGGGCTTGAAAACTCTCTACTCGTCGGCCTCGGCCGCATCGTCTGCGGTGCTGGCGAGCTTGCCTGCGGCGGGTTCGTCGCGGTAGCCGAGGTGGGCCATGAGTTTTTCCTCGATGGCTCCGGCAATGTCCGGGTTGTCCTCCAACAGTTGGCGGACGTTCTCCTTGCCCTGGCCCAGCTTCTCTGACCCGAAGGCAAACCACGAGCCGGACTTGTCGATGATGCCCATCTCCACGCCCATGTCGATGAGCTCGCCCGTGCGGCTGATTCCCTGGCCGTAGAGTACGTCCACCAGCGCTTCCCTGAAGGGTGGGGCGACCTTGTTCTTGACGACCTTGATGCGGGCGCGGATGCCGTAGGACTCGTCCTTGTCCTTGAGGGTCTGGATGCGGCGGATGTCCAGGCGGCAGGATGCATAGAACTTCAAGGCGTTGCCGCCGGAGGTGGTCTCCGGGTTGCCGTAGCCGGTCATGCCGATCTTCATGCGGATCTGGTTGATGAAGATGACCACGCAGCGGGACTTGTGGATGGTTCCGGTGAGCTTGCGCAGGGCGTGGGACATGAGCCGCGCCTGGCCGCCCACCTGGGTCTCGCCCATCTGGCCTTCAAGCTCGGCCTGCGGGATGAGCGCGGCCACGGAGTCGATGACGATAACGTCCACCGCGCCGGAACGCACCAGCAGGTCGGCGATCTCAAGTGCCTGCTCGCCGTAGTCGGGCTGGGAGATGAGCAGCTCGTCCGTCTTGACCCCCAGCCGCTTGGCGTAGCCGGGGTCCAGGGCGTGCTCCGCGTCCACAAAGGCCGCGCTGCCGCCGCGCTTTTGCGCCTCGGCGACAATGTGCAGGGCCAGGGTGGTCTTGCCCGACGACTCCGGTCCGTAAATTTCTATGACGCGGCCGCGCGGAACGCCGCCGATGCCCAGAGCGATGTCCAGGCCGATGGAACCCGTGGGGATGAACGGGATGGAGTGGGACGCCTCGTCGTCGAGGCGCATGATGGCGCCCTTTCCGAACTTGCGCTCGATGGTGGTCAGGGCGGTGCCGAGAGCTTCCTTGCGCAAGGCGTCGGGATCGACGGCTTTTCGTGCCATGTGTATTTCCTCCGGGTGTTACAGACGCAACAAATGAGCAACACGCTTGGATACCAGATACGCGCCCGCCGGGCAACAGGCATGTGGCGGGGCAAAAGGCTTAGTGTTTACGAATTGTTGCTTCGCAGTGCGTGCGCGCGGTCTGCGGAAAGGTGGTCGAGCCGGGACAAGGCTCCCCGTCTGTGCCCGTTGTCGGGTCATGTATTTATCGCCGTTTGGGCGGCCCTCTATCCGCTTTGCGCCAATGTATGGCGCTTCACGCCGCTCCATCCTCGCCATGATTCTTCCCCCGGCGTCCGGGGCGAACCGGTGTCTGAGCATGCCATGGCGATTGCCAGCCAGCCACGGGAAACCGGCTTCGGTATCCCTTGCCCTTGCGGCGAATCTCAAATAAGGGTCGCACCCATGAACAGGAAATACGACGCCCTCGCGCTGCTTTCGGGCGGCCTTGACTCCATCCTCGCCATGCGGACCGTCATGGACCAGGGCCTTCGCGTGCTGGGCCTGCACTTCATGACGCCGTTTTTCGGCAAGGCGCACCTCATTCCCTTTTGGAAGGACCACTACGGCATCGAGGTCGAGGCCGTGGACATCAGCCCCGGGTATGTCGACATGATGCTCGACGGCCCGTCCCAGGGGTTCGGCAAGTGGCTCAACCCGTGCATCGACTGCAAGGTGACCATGCTCGCCCGGGCCGTGGAGCTGCTGCCAGTCCATGGAGCCGGTTTTCTCATCTCCGGCGAGGTGCTGGGCCAGCGGCCCATGAGCCAGCGTGCCGACTCCCTCAACGTCATCACCAAGCGGGCCGGGGTGCGCGATCTGCTCCTGCGGCCCCTGTGCGCCAGGAACCTGCCGCCCACGCCCATGGAGGAGTCCGGCCTGGTGGACCGCGAACGGCTGCTCGACTGGCGGGGCAGGGGGCGCAAACCCCAGTACACCCTGGCCGAGCACTACGGCTTTACCGAAATCCCAACCCCGGCGGGTGGCTGCTGCCTGACCGAGGCCGAGGGCGCGGCCCGTTTCGTCCAGCTGCTGCTCCATCGTCCGCGCCCCGAGCCGATTGATTTTCGCCTGGCCCGCACAGGCAGGCAGTATTGGGCCGGAGCCCACTGGCTGACCTTTGGCCGCAATGCCGAGGACAACGCCATGATCGAGGAGTGCCTGCTCCCGGGCGACTATGTTTTCAGGCTGGAGGATTATCCCGGTCCCCTGGCCGTCGGACGGCCCGTGGCCGGAGACTGGGCAGCGGAAACCATTCGCGACGCAGCCGCCCTGGTCGCGTCATACGCCACCAAAGCGCGCAGACAGTCCCAGACCACCGGCCAGCCTGTCCGGGTCTGCGTGAGTGTGGGCCAGCGTGTGGACACCGTCGAGGTCATGCCCACCCGTGAGACCGTCCTCCCCTGGGCCGAGCCGCGTACGGAAATCGTCCGAGAATGGAAGAAGAGTCGCGAGGAATCCGCACAGCCCCCCCTTGCGTCAACCCATAGCGTAATCTAGGATATCTTTATGCTGATCAATCTTGCGACCTTTTGCGCCTCGGCCGCGCTGCTCTGGTTCGGCGCCAACTGGATTGTCGCCTCGGCCGCGCTTATCGCCCGGAAATTCAACGTCTCGGAGCTGGTCATCGGGCTGACCATCGTTGCCCTGGGAACTTCCGCGCCGGAGTTCCTCGTCACCGTGAACGCTGCCCTCAGAGGGCATAATGACATTTCCCTGTCCAATGTGGTCGGGTCCAACATCTTCAACCTCGGCTTCATCCTCGGCCTGATGGCCATGATCAAGCCGCTGGTCTCCAACCGGACCATCGTCTATCGCGACGGGCTGCTCCTCTTCCTGACCACCGCAGGCATCCTCCTCGTTTCCCTCACCGGGGAACTGAGCCGCGCCTTCGGCGGCGTGCTGGTGGCCATGCTCATCTGCTACCTGCTCTACCTGGGTATCAAGCGCGAATCCCCCGGCGAGCTCGAACTGGAGGAGATCGACGGCCGCAAGGCCTCCTGGCGTGACGTGTTGGTGCTATTGGCCGGGTTCGCGGCCATCTCGGCAGGCGGCCATCTCATGGTCACCGCGGCCACCTCCATCGCCGCATCCCTGGGCGTCTCATCCTGGGTCATCGGCGTGACAATCGTGGCCGCAGGCACAAGCCTGCCCGAACTGGTCACCTGTCTGGCCGCCTCGGTAAAAGGCAAGAACGAAATGCTCCTGGGCAACCTCATAGGCTCGGATTTCTTCAACTTTGCCGGAGTGCTGGGCGTAACCTGCCTGCTCAAGCCGCTGACCGTCTCGCCCGAGGCAGGCTCCGGCCTCATAGTCCTGGTCGGCATGGTCGGGCTGGTCCTGGTGCTGCTCCGCACCGGCTGGCGCGTGTCCCGGCTGGAGGGTGCATTGCTCGTCGGCATCAATCTACTGCGCTGGATAAACGACTTCACCGCCTAGGCTGTTGAAACGGGGCCGATCGCTTCGTTGCCGCGTGCTCCCCTGACCCTCGCGTAGGAAGACTACGCGTCGGTCCAGGGGATCACTTGCGCCTCGCGCTCAACCCCGTTTGAACAGCCTTGTCGACGGTATCGAAACGGGGCTGATCGCTTCGTTGCCGCGTGCTCCCGTGACCCTCGCGTAGCAAGACGACGCGTCGGTCCAGGGGGGCCCTTGCGCCTCGCGCTCATCTCCGTTTGAACAGCCTGTTTTTACCGGATTGAAGCCACATCGGGTGGTTCGTCTCTCTGGTCAGGGCGGTCCGGCCCAATTGAGGTCTTTTCGTGTCTTTCACCACATGGTATTGAATGGATGGCCGGGGCGGCTGTCGCTCCGGACTGCCAGGCGGGCGCGGACCTGTCATCAGGAGGATTCATGCTTTCATTTCTCGGTAACGTGATCTGGTTTTTGCTGGGAGGGGTGTTCATGGCTCTCGGTTGGTTCCTGGCCGGGTGTCTGATGGCCATCTCGATCATCGGACTGCCCTGGGCCCGGTCCGCCTTCGTCATTGCCAGGTTTGCCCTGGTTCCCTTCGGGCGCACCCTTATCCGGCGTGACCTGCTGACCGGGCGGCAGGACATCGGCACATCCGGGTGGGGCGTTCTGGGCAATATCCTGTGGTTTGTCTTTGCCGGATGGTGGCTTTGCCTGGGGCATATCTTCTCGGCCCTGGCCTGCTTTCTGACCATTATCGGCATCCCCTGGGGCTGGCAGCATCTGAAGCTGGCGGCCATCACCCTGGCTCCGGTTGGCATGGCCGTGATCCCGATCAGGGAGGCCGAGGCGCGCTTCCCCCGGGGTTAGCGGGCCGTCCGTACACAATCGCCCGATTGTCGCCGCGTGTGATTGTTGGCGAGTCTTGCGCGGCGGATGGCGTGTTCGATTTGACAGCCCCTCGCGCACGGAGGTGTGCTTCCGAAGCGGTTCCTCTTCTTGTCGGCCTGCGATCGGTGGGGCGGTTACGGAGTGGATTCGTGGTGGCCCTGGGTGGGCATGGGCGGGTCCGGCTCCCCTGAGCGCTTTTCCAGGATGAAGTCGAAACATGCGCCGTTGTTCGAGCTGAACGTGTAGCTGCCGCCCATCTGGCCGGGAAGGTCGCTGACCAGCATCATGCCGATTGAGTCCTGCGCCTTGGGGGAAAACCCCGGGGGCAGACCCGAGCCGTTGTCGCAGACCTGGAGCGAGAACGTGTTCGTGTCGATATTTTTCATGGTGACGTTTATGCTCGGGCTGGCGGTCGCTGCAAAGGCGTGCTTGAGGGCGTTCGTGATCAGTTCGCTGATGAGCAGGCCCAGATGGAAGAAGGTGCGTCGATTGACGCTCACCGGTTCGATGTCGAGGTCGAGGTTTACCTCCTTGTCCGCCAGGGCGTCGATGATCGTGGTGGCGATGGTTTCCACGAAATCCCCAAGGGCGACCTGTGAATCCGCTGCCATGGCGATGTGCGAATGGAGCAGGGCGATGGCCCGGATGCGTTCCGTGAGCTTATGGAGCAGGGTGTCCATGTCCTGTTTGGTTTCCACCCCCGCGTATATCCCCAGCTGGACCATGCCCGAGAGCATGTGCAGGTGGTTCTTGATGCGGTGGTGGGCTTCCTGCAGGATGATGTCCTTCTCGCGGACGAGCTGCTCCATCCGCTGGCGCTCGCAGAGCATGTGCAGGTCCGTTTCGATGGACAGGCGCAGGTGTGCCAGAATGTCGATGTGAACTCCGGCAAAGGGGTGTTCCTTGCGATTGAGCACGCAGATGGTGCCGAATATCTCCCCGTCGGGCCATTTGATCGGCATGCCGAGGTAGGAGATCATGCCCAGGGCGATGTCCGGGTTGTCTTTCCAGTCCTTGTCCACAAGCGCGTTTGGTACGTTCAGCACGTTGCGCGTCCCGACCACCGTCTCGCAATACAGGCCGAGGCCGAGAGGGCTCGTCTCCATGGGGACATAGGGGTTGTCCGGGCCGGTGCTTGAGACGCAGACCTCGATCTGATCCGGGCTCAGGCGCATGATCAGCCCGGCGTCCGTGCCGATGGACTTGGCGGCCAGGTCGGCCAGGTTTTGCCACTTGCCAAGGATCAAGGGGGGGATGTCCGGCTTGTCCGCGCTGGTCACGGGCAGCATCATTGATGCGTTGTCGGTTGTTTTTACTTTGGCTACGTTGCAGAACCTTGATTCCATTTTACTGGGCTCCCGGTCGGAGAAAAAAATCTATTCATTATCATAATGCCCGATTTTGCCAGAGCGTCAAATATTTTATGTGCAGAAAACCGCTTTCCCTTGCTTCGGGCGGCAAAGCTGATTAAATAGGAACACTGTCGGCCAAGTTCCGACCGTGAAACAGGAAAACATTTTGGAGGAATATTCATGACTCAGTATCACAGCGCATCCGGCCAGATGGCGAAAGCCGAAGTGGTCAACGCGTTCATGCGCGGCGTGTACGGTTGGATGAGCGCAGGCCTTGCCCTGACCGCCCTCATCTCCTACCTCGTTGCCAACGTTCCGGCCCTGACCCGGATATTCTTTGTGGTGGACCCGGCCACCGGGGCGGTGGGCATGTCCACGCTGGTCTTCATCCTGCTCTTTGCCGAGCTGGGCATCGTCTTCTACCTCGGCGCGCGCATTTCGTCCATGAATCCGGCCACGGCCACCGGTCTGTTCATGCTTTACAGTGGGCTCAACGGCCTGACCCTGACCCCCATTCTGCTTGCCTATACGGCCGAGTCCGTGGCCTCCACCTTCTGCATTACCGCAGGCATGTTCGGCGCCATGTCCGTTTACGGCCTGCTGACCAAGAAGGACCTGACCAGCTGGGGCAGCCTGCTTTTCATGGGCCTTATCGGCGTGATCATCGCCATGGTGGTCAACATGTTCCTGCAGAGCTCGGCCATGGCCTTCGCCATCTCGGTCATCGGCGTGATCATCTTCCTGGGGCTCACCGCCTATGACACCCAGAAGCTCAAGACCATGGGCGAGAACGTCCCGGCGGGCGACACGGCGGCCATCCGTCGCGGAACCATCATGGGCGCGCTGACCCTGTACCTCGACTTCATCAACCTTTTCCTCATGCTGCTCAGGCTCATGGGCGACCGCAGATAACGCGCCAACGGGGAGGCCGCAAGGCCTCCCCTTTTTGCGATGCCACATTCCATAGACGCGATACAACGATCACTCTCCCCGATACTTGCGCCCTTTTCCTGGGCATACGCCGCATCGATGAGCCTGCGTGCAGGGCTTTACGGGCGCGGGCTGCTCCCCTCCTGGGAGCCTGCCGCGCTGACCGTGTCCGTGGGCAACATCGGCTGGGGCGGCACGGGCAAGACCCCGGTGGCGGGCTGGCTCCTGGGCTGGGCCGAGGCCCGCGGCATGGGTGCGCTGCTGCTCACCAGGGGCTACAAGGCGCGGCCTGTCACCTATCCCTATCTGGTCAAGCCGGGAGCCCTGGCCGAGGAAGCGGGCGACGAGCCGCTCATGCTCGCCACCATGCACCGCAAGGCCCACGTTGTGGTGGACCCGGACCGGACCAGGGGCGGGCGCTGGGCCATGAAGCAGTTCCATCCCGGGCTGGTGGTGCTCGACGACGGCTTTCAGCACATGGCGGTCAAGCGTCATCTCAACCTCGTGCTCCTGCGGCCCCAGGACCTGGCCGACCAGTGGAACCGGGTCATCCCTGCCGGGTCGTGGCGGGAGCCCGTCTCCGCGCTGAAGCGGGCCGATGCCTTCATGATCAAGACCGGGCCCAACGGGTTCGCCAGGCTCGCCCCGTTCATCAAGGAGCGGCTGGAGCGGTATCGCAAGCCGGTTTTCAGCTTTCAGATTCAGCCGGTGGGCGTGCGCCACGTGCTGCACGGCAACGCGGATTCCGGCTTTGGCGGCGCGCCCTATCTGCTCGTCACCGGGGTTGGCGAACCGGCACAGGTCAAGCGTACGGCCACGAATTTCTTCGGCTATCCGCCGGTCAAGCACATGGTGTTTCGCGACCACCACGCCTATACCAAGGCCGATGTGCTGGACATGCAGGCAACGGCCCGGCGGCTCGGCTGCGATGCCATCCTGTGTACGCCCAAGGATGCCGTGAAGCTCGGCCCCATGTGCTCCGAGGAGTTCTGGCAGTTCGACCTGCGCCTTGACTTCGGCCCGTCCTCCTTCGGCTCCGGCTCGCCGTTCAATACATGGTGGAACCGCCGCTTCGACGCCTTCAACCTGCGGCGCACCGACGCCCTGGAGGATGAGGAGCGGGCCCGGGCCGCCCAGGATGACACCCAACCCGACCCACAACCCGTCGCGGCAGACGAAAGGCCCACCAATGGCGAGAAATAGACGCAAGAAATCCGGTCCCGGCCCCGCCACGCCACCGTTGTCCCCGGCGGCACTGCTCAAGCTTTTCAAGGAAGTCAAGCGGCCCATGTCCCGGGCCGAGGTCATTCGCCAGCTCAAGCTCAAGAAAAAGGACAAGAGCGTGGTCAAGGACATGCTCCGCGAGCTGGTGGAGCAGGGCAAGCTCATTCGCATCCGGCGGGGCTACGGCCTGGCCGAGTCCATGCACTGCATCACCGGACGGCTGCAGATCCAGCGCGGCGGGTTCGGTTTCGTGGTTCCCGAGGATTCGCGGCGCAAGGACGTCTTCATCAACCAGCGCGACATCGGTGACGCATGGCACGGCGACAAGGTCGTGGCGGCCATCATCCGCGAGAACAAGGGCGACAGGAACAACGAGGGGCGCATCGTCCGGGTTCTGGAGCGCGGGCGCAAGGTGCTGCCGGTCAAGGTGCACAAGCGCATGCGCGGCGGCGACTGGCTGTGCAGGCCCACGGACCCGCGCCTGGGGTTCGGGATCATTGCCGGGCTCAAGGACAAATCCATAGAGATCCGCCCCGGCGACATCGCCCTGTGCGCGCCCGGCGAGCGGATCGACCCGACCATGTGGGAAGGGGAGATCACGGCCTACCTCGGTCCCGAGACGGATATCAGCGTGCAGGAAGCCCTGGTCAAGTCCAACCACAACATCCGCCTGCGCTTCCCCTCTGCCGCGCTGGCCCAGGCCGAGGCCATGCCGCAGGAGCCGTCGGCCAATGACCTCTCCGGCCGCAAGGACCTGTGCGACAAGCAGTTTGTGACCATCGACGGGGCCACGGCGCGGGACTTTGATGACGCCATCCTCGTGGAGCGTGCGGGCAAGGGCTACCGCCTCTGGGTGGCCATTGCGGACGTGGCCCACTATGTGCGCGAGGGCACGCCCCTGGACCGCGAAGCCCTTGAACGCAGCAATTCGTACTATTTCCCGCAGTCTGTCGAGCCCATGTTCCCCGAGCGGCTCTCCAACGGCCTGTGCTCCCTCAACCCGGAGGTCAAGCGGCTGGTCATGGTGGCCTGCATGGAGACCGACGCCCAGGGCGTGACGCGCAGGACCGAGCTTTTCCCTGCCGTCATCAGGAGCCACGCCAGGCTGACCTACGGCCAGGTCAAGCGCGGCGTGCTGGACAAGGAGCCCGCCGAGCGCGAAAAGATCGGCCCGGTCGTGCCCATGCTGGAGCTGGCCGTGGAGCTGGCCCGCAAGATCAACTCCCTGCGCTCCGGGCGCGGCAGTCTGGATTTCGACCTGCCCGAGCCGGAGATTCTCTTCGACATCCACGGCGATACCAAGGACATCCGGCCCAAGACACGACACTTCGGCCACCAGCTCATCGAGGAGTTCATGATCGCGGCCAACGAGGCCGTGGCCCACTTCCTCATCGAGCGGGAGCTGCCCTGCCTCTTCCGCATCCACCCCGCGGCGGACGAGGAGCGTCTGAAGAACCTCTTCCGTCTGCTGGGCCAGACCGACCCGAGCGTGGTCATGCCCAAGGAGATCACCCCGCGCGCCCTGCAGAAGCTCATCGCCTCGCAAAAGGGTACTGACAAGGAATACGTGGTCAACCGGATGCTGCTGCGCTCCATGAAACAGGCAAAATACTCGCCCGACAACGAGGGGCATTTCGGCCTCGCATCGCAGGAATACTGTCACTTCACCTCGCCCATCCGCCGCTACGCCGATCTGGTGGTCCACCGGCTGGTCAAGGCGGCCCTGGCGCCCGGGGGCGAAGAACAGCCGTCCGTGGCGATCCCTGGCCGCAAGAAGCTCTTCAACATCGCCAGCCAGCTTTCCACCCGCGAACGTGCGGGCATGGACGCCGAGCGCGAGATACACAAACGGGTCATGGTCCTGTTCATGCGCAACAAGGTCGGCATGACCTTTACCGGCGTCATCTCGCACATCACGGATTACGGCTTCTACGTCGAGCTGCGGGAGGTCATGGCCGAGGGCATGGTCCGTCTCTCCTCCATGGACGACGACTATTACACCTACTGGCCCCAGCGGGAGATGCTCGTGGGCGAGCGCACGGGGCAGGCCTTCAAGCTCGGCCAGGCCGTGGAGGTGATGCTTGACGACGCCAGCCTTGAGCGGCTGGAGCTGAACTTCAGCCTCATCTCGGTGGCCGACTCGGCCCTGGACTACAAGGATCTCATCTGACCGAAGACAGTGGCCCGGGCCGATTCGCACGGCGGGGAGCATGCTCCGAAGGGTGTGTGAATAAAATAGGTGTTGACTCGGCGGTTGTACAATAGTAAACATGTCGTCATTGGAGCAACACGTAAAGAACCAAGGCGCAACAATGAGCAACATATTTGACGCATTCTTCGCGAGGCTCTGTTCCGAGACGGAGATCAGGAACCAGTCCCAGCTCGCTCGCGAGCTTGAAGTGGGGCGGGCTGCGGTTTCCCTGGCCAAGCGCAAGGGGACCGTCCCGGCGCGCTGGATTCTGGACCTGTCGGCCCGGTTTGGCCTGAACCCGCTGTGGCTGGAAAAGGGCAAGGGACTGCCGCGTCCGGAGTCCGTTGCGGACCGGGACGACGAGCGTCCGTATCACGAGATTCCCAAGGTTCGCGCCCGGCTCTGCGCCGGCGGCGGTTCCTTCGAGACCGAGGGGCAGGTCGAGGGCTACTACTCCTTCCGCTCCGACTGGCTGCGCACGCGGGGCAACCCGACGAACATGGTTCTGATGGAGGTCATCGGCAACTCCATGGAGCCGGAGATCAAGGAAGGGGACATGGTGCTCATCGACCAGTCCCGCTCCGATGTACTCTCCGGCGGCATCTACGCCGTGGGTGTCGAGGACACGGTCATGGTCAAGCGCGTTGAACGGTTGCCCGGAACCCTGGTCCTGCGCAGCGACAATACGGATTACTCGCCCATACATCTGGCCGGGGACGAGCTGGACAATGTGCGCGTCATCGGCAAAATCCTCTGGACGTCCCGGGAGTACCGCTAGCCCGATTCCGGGTCTTTTTCCTCTAACTTCTCCGGCTTCTCCGAGGCCTTATGGCCTGGCTTTCATGCGGAGCAGTCGCGCGCTGTTTCTCCTGTTGCCCTCTTGGCGTTATGATCCCATTTATTGAAAGTTGCGTTCACTAGGCAACCTGGCTTTGTCCCCCCCTCTCTCCTTGTGAATCCAGGACGCTCGGGTCTCCCTTTGCGGCAGATCACCGCGCTCTCGCTCCCGGTGTCTTATCCCGGTGAGAGCCGTCGTTGCCTTCTGGCTAGGCGCAACAGTGTTGCCGGGGGCCGGAGTGCGTTCATGGGTGGCAGGGCGAGGGCGCAAGGCTCTACTTTCGCACAAGGGAGATAGTAGTAATTCGGTTGACACTTCAGATGGCAGGCGGTCGCCGTGGAACGCTCTTTTCCGGTCATGCATGGTGGGTGTTTTCACGACCGGCGGTGGGTGTTTAAACCAAGTCATCGAAGGGATGTGTATAAAATTTGTACAATGTAGTTTTTTGCTTGACAAGTGAAAGCGAGTTTGTTTATTAAAGACTCACGTTGGTTGGAGAGCGTTGAAATCGCGCCTTGGCGCGGACCAAAGGAGAAGAGTCATGCAGGAACGTTTTTGCAAGTGCGGTCACAGGCTGAAGGTTCAATACACTCTGGACGGTTTCATTACCTGGGAAGCGGTTATCCTCAAGGGCGACTCGGCGGAGTCTCCGGTCAAGGTCTGTCCCTGCTGCGGGTCGTATCTGAGCATTCACTTCCTGCGCTAGGCCCACGGCGCGGGCCGATATTTCGGGCGGTGTCCACTTGCCTTGGACGTCTAGCCGCCATCCCATCCCTGTTGAGCATGGGTCGATCGCACTCCCCGGTGCGGTCGGCCCATGCTTCCTTTTTTGGCTCAGCGTTGGTGTCTCAGTTTTGGTGTCATTGTGTTGGTGTCTCTGCGTCCCAGGTGATCGCGATGACCGTGTTTCAGTCGTGGGCTGTGTTCAGGCGGTTGGCTCAGGCTGTTATCAGCTCGAAGGAAGTGTGCGAGTGGCGGGTGTGGCCCGCATTTCTACTGCACGAAGCCAAGGCAGGAGAGGCTGCGGAAAGATCGTCGAGGGAAGGGGCGGTGATTATTGGCGCAGTTCGTCCGGGCCGGAGAGCTGGGTAGAGCGGGTGCGGTTCCGGCCTGACTGCTTGGCTTCATACAAGGCGCGGTCTGCTGCCTTGATCAGATGTTTCGGGGTCGTCGAGCACATGGGAATCCCCGAGGTCACGCCGATGGATACGGTTACTGCACAGCTCACGGCGGAATTGGGGTGCATTATGCCGATTTCAGCGATGCTGGCATGGATGTTTTCGGCCACAGCCACTGCGCCGGTGTAGTCGGTGTTGGGCAGTATGACGGCGAACTCTTCTCCGCCGTAGCGGGCCACGAGGTCTCCGGGTCTGTGGACCACGGCCCGGATTGCCTCCGCCACCCGGCGCAGGCAGGTGTCGCCGTCCACATGACCCAGCGCGTCATTGTAGTGCTTGAAGTGGTCGATATCCACCATGAGCAGGCCCAGGTGGGTATCGGCGCGGCCGTTGCGCACCCATTCCTGGACCAGGGTGTCGTCGAAGCAGCGCCGGTTGGCGAGCCCGGTCAGACCGTCGAGGTTTGAGATGCGTTCGAGCTTGCGCGCCAGCCGTTCCAGCTCCCGCTCGCGCAGCATGCGCTTGACCATCTCCCGGCGCAGCTGGAGGGCGGAGCGCACGCGCGCTCGCAACTCGATGGCGCTCACCGGCTTGACGATGTAGTCCGACACACCTGCGGCGAAGGCGCGGTCGAGCATGGCCTCTTCGCTGTGTTCCGTGACCATGATGATGGGGATGTCCTCGTAGGCGTGGTGCGACTTGATGGTCAGGGTCATGCCTATGCAGTCCATTCCCGGCAGGTCTACCCCGATAATGATCAGATCAACCTCTGTCTCCGACTCAATCGCTGCGGCCAGCACGGCAATTGCCTGCTCAAAATGAGAGACGGCGATGATATTTGCATAGCCTGCCTTGGACAGAATGCCCCGAAGGTGGGAGACAGACGCCGTGCAGTCGTCAACGATGAGTATTTTCATTATGCTAGCGATGTAGCAGAAAACATTCTTCTTGGCGAGCGGCGGGGTGGGCCTGGCCGCATGAGCTGTGCTACAGTGTAATGATTAAGTCGCGGTCTGATTTGCGGTTGTCAACGCAGCGATGGGGTGCGAGCATAAGAGTCATGATAAAGTGTGAGGATTTTTTTGCAAATATTGCTGTAGCCATGTAGTTTATAGGCAGATTGTCTGAAATGTCCGCTGTCATCAACCTTCCAAAAAACAAAATGTATTTGGATTATTATGAATAAATATGCATATTTATTTGCTTTCTTTGCGGTCTGCTTCTTCGTTATTCCCGCTGCGTCGAACGCGGCGGGAACAACCGGAGCATCGCTGGCGGTCTACAACTCAGGGCGCGCACTGGTGGAGGAGACCCGTGCCGTGACGCTGCCCAAGGGACCGGCAAAGGTGGTCTTCAAGGACGTTCCCGGGACCATGGACCCGACCTCTGTTCGCGCGTGGGCTCCATGCATGCGGGTTCTGAGTCTTGAGTACATTTCCCTGCCGGTGAACGTGCAGAACCTGCTTGACCGCTATGTGGGCAAGGAACTGACGGCCATCCTGCCTGACCCGGCGGACGCCGACGCGCGCACCCTGCGCAAGGCCACCCTGCTGTCCAACGACGGCGCGCCTGTTTTTCTCGTTGGGGACGAAGTGTACGTGGGCGCATATGACGCCCTGCTCCTGCCCGAGCTGCCCAAGGACCTGACCCAGTCGCCGACTCTGGCCCTGACCACCGATAATCGTGCGGCGGGCTCGCAGGCCGTCCGGCTGAGCTACCTCATGGACGGTCTGAACTGGCGGGCAGATTATGCACTGACAGTGGACGACTCGGGCACGGGCGCGAGCCTTGACGCCTGGGCCACCCTCACCAATCAGTCCGGGTATGCTCATGCAGGCGCGGACCTCAAGCTGGTGGCCGGGGACGTCCGGCAGGCTCCCTCTGCGCGCCCCGCATACAAAGGCATGCGCGCCATGGCGATGAACGTGGAAATGGACGGTGCTGGCCAGCCTGCCGAGGAATCCTTCTCCGAATACCATGTCTACTCCGTGCAACGTCCGGTGGACCTGCCCGCCTCGGGTATGGTGCAGCTGAGCCTGTTCTCCGCTCCGAAGGTGGCCGTGACGCAGGAGCTTTCCAGCCGCTTCCAGGCCGGTCTGGGCCAATTGTCCATGCCTGTGAAACAGCCCGTCGAGTCGACCCTCATCCTTGGCAACACAGAGAAGAACGGCCTGGGCAGGCCCATGCCCGCAGGCCTTGTCCGCGTCTTCATGCCCGGGCCGGACAAGAGCGTGCTGCTGGCGGGAGAATCGACCATCGGCCATGTGGGCTCCGGCGGCCAGGTCAAGCTCGGCCTGGGGCGCTCCTTTGACGTGGCGGTTGAGCGGAGCCAGACCAGCTTTGCCCGGCTGGGCAAGAATTCCGTCGAGATGGGCTGGCAGATACGGGTGACCAACGGCAAGGACATGCCCCAGGCCATCCGGCTGGTGGACGGTTATCCGGGCCAGTGGAAGGTGACCGTGTCAGACCATCAGCATACGTCGCCCGAGGCCGGGGCCGTCACCTTCGATCTGGTTGTTCCCCCGTCCAGGGACGGCAAGCAGACTCTCGTCAACTACACTGTGCAAGTGACATACTAAGGGACATGGCGATGGCTGAAATCACACCGACACAAATCAGCACTCTCAAGGACTTCTACGCGCTCATGGCCGCGACCAGGGAGGTCCGTTTTCTCGCAGTGGGCGAGATACTGAAGGGAGCGAACGTCCCCGACCACGTCGTCATATCGCTCAAGAACGCCCTGCGTGCGTTGACCGACGTGCCGGAAGAGGACGGCAAGCGTATCCTCTCCCTTGATGGGCAGCGCGACATGTTCCTTGAGATGGACTACGAGATCAACGAGCTGCGCAAGGATCTGCTCTATCTGGAG
>CAMYLL010000006.1 GCA_947259235.1 uncultured Pseudodesulfovibrio sp.
GTTGGAGTTGTCGATGGAGGTGATCGCCAGAGTAATCAGCCCGAGAAGGAGGACGAGAATCACGCCGAACCCCAGGGAAAGTTTAGTAGCTAATTTCATACGGTTTTTTTCTGCTTATTGATAGGTTTTTGATTGGAAATCTGTCGTTGGAAGACGCCCTTTTATGCAAGGAAGGCGGGTAGGGCAATGATTTTTTACTACTAGTAACTATTGTTACATGGTTGTAACATGCAATGAATCCAATGAGCGTCAAGCCGCCGTTTTCTTGCAAATTAATGTTTCTTATGTCGCGCACGAGCGTAGCGTGTCCCCCGGGCTGGTGCGCAGGGCTGTGGATCGTGCCGGAGGATAATAACTGCCATCGGGCTTCTTTGCGTATATGGAATTGAGAATCGCGAGGATTTCGTCTAGAGTCCGAACGATCAACGGGTATGTATTTTTTTCAATCATCATAAGGAGTCGATCATGAGTACCATCACAGGCGTTTGGGCCCGCGAGATCCTGGATTCGCGAGGCAACCCCACGGTAGAAGTCGAAGTCATTCTTGAGTCCGGCGTCATCGGCCGTGCCGCCGTGCCCTCCGGGGCGTCCACCGGCTCCCGCGAGGCCCTGGAGCTTCGCGACAAGGAAGAGCGCTACAACGGCAAAGGCGTCATGACCGCCGTGGAGAACGTGCGCGGCGAGATCGCCGGGGCTGTCATCGGCATGGACTGCCTGCGCCAGACCACCCTGGACAACGCCCTCATCACCCTTGACGGAACCGAAAACAAGGAACGCCTGGGTGCCAATGCCCTGCTCGGCGTGTCCATGGCCGCCACCCGCGCCGCGGCCCGCTTCCTGGGCCTGCCCCTGTACCAGTACCTGGGCGGCGTCAACGCCAAGCTGCTGCCCGTGCCCCTCATGAACATCATCAACGGCGGCGAGCACGCCCCCAACAACCTGGACATCCAGGAGTTCATGATCATGCCCGTGGGCGCGGAGACCTTTGCCGAGGCCCTGCGCATGGGCGCGGAGACCTTCCACAAGCTCAAGTCCATCCTGGCCAAGGACGGACACGTCACCTCCGTGGGCGACGAGGGCGGCTTTGCCCCCAACCTCAAGAGCCACGGCGAGGCCTTCGAGTACATCATCCGGGCCATCGAGGGCGCTGGCTACGAGCCCGGCCGCGACATCTGCCTGGCCATCGACGCCGCCGCCAGCGAGTTCTACAAGGACGGCAAGTACGTTCTGGCGGGCGAAGGCAAGACCTTCACCTCGGCCGAGCTGGTGGACTTCTATGACGACTTCACCAACCGTTTTCCCCTCGTCTCCATCGAGGACGGCCTGGCCGAATCCGACTGGGACGGCTTTGCCCTGCAGACCGACAAGATGGGCGACCGCATCCAGTTGGTGGGCGACGACCTCTTTGTCACCAACCCGGACATCCTGGCCGACGGCATCGACCGTGGCGTCTGCAACTCCATCCTGATCAAGCTCAACCAGATCGGCACGGTGTCCGAGACCCTCGACACTATCGAGCTGGCAAAGACCGCAGGCTACACCAGCGTGGTCTCCCACCGCTCTGGCGAGACCGGCGATCACTACATCGCCGACCTGGCCGTGGCCGTCAACGCGGGCCAGATCAAGACCGGCTCCCTGTGCCGCTCTGACCGCCTGGAGAAGTACAACCAGCTCCTGCGCATCGAGGAAGACCTGGCCGACGACGGCGTCTACTACGGTCCCATCCTCGGCGGCAGCTTCTTCGAGGAAGACTAGCCACCGCGCACGGGAGGGATCGCGGGAAAACCCGCAACGCGGCCGTTGCCTTCATGCACGGCTGACACCTCTTCCCGCCTGTTTTCAACGGGTTGCGGCCATCGGGCCGCAACCCGTTTCCTTTGTGGGCTCCTCCCGCCAGCGTTTTCCCGGGGCTTGCCCGGTCGCGAAGCCTGCCGAGACCCTTGACAGGGTTTTCATTTGGCATTATTGCCAAACAATGAACACGACACCACCCAAGGAAGTGCTCACCGCGCACCAGTTTGCCGAGCGGGCCAAGGTCATGAAAGCCCTGGCGCATCCGTCGCGGCTGATGATGATCGACGCCCTGTCGCGCGGGGAGCGGTGCGTCTGCGACCTGCAGGAGCTCATCGGACACGACATCTCCACTGTTTCCAAGCATCTTTCCGTCCTCAAGAAGGCGGGAGTCGTGACCGACGAGCGGCGTGGCAAGCAGGTGTATTACCGGTTGAAAGTTCCATGCATCCTGAACTTTTTCCATTGCGTGGAATCGGTGATCGAGGCCAACAACGGGTAAATTTTTTTGCGTCAACACTTGGCGAACATGCCAAACGAGGTGAGATATGAACACACAGTCACAGGAAAACGACAGCCCGATTCAGGGCGGACCGCCTGCGGATGAACCGGGCCGCCGGGCCGCCTGGCTCCAGCTCCTGCTCGGGGTGGTTGCCCTGGGCGTCTGGTACGCCCTGTACAGCCAGCTGCTGCCCTTTGCCGACTGGTTCGCCTATTCGCTCCTCGGCCTTTCGCCCGAGAGTCATCTCGGGTCCGCCGTCCAGTTTTTCGTCTACGATACGCCCAAGGTGCTGATGCTCCTGCTGCTGGTGGTCTTCTTCGTGGGCATCCTCCGTTCCTTTGTCACGGTCGACTGGACCCGGCGCGTGCTGGCCGGGAAGAAGGAATCCGTGGGCAACGTCCTGGCCGCGCTGCTCGGCGTGGTCACGCCGTTCTGTTCCTGCTCGGCCGTGCCGCTGTTCATCGGGTTCATGACCGCGGGCGTCCCCCTGGGCGTGACCTTCTCGTTCCTCATCTCCGCGCCCATGGTCAACGAGATCGCCCTGGTGCTGCTCTACGGGCTGCTGGGGTGGAAGATCGCCGTTCTGTATTTCGTCACGGGCATCAGCGTGGCCATCGTCGCGGGCTGGGTCATGGGCCGCCTGAAGCTGGAGAATCATGTCGAGGACTGGGTCAGGGAGATCCGGGCCGGGGAGAGCGGCATGATGGACCAGAAGATGACCTGGCGGGAGCGGTTCGAGTACGCCCTGGATTCGGTCAGGGACATCGTGGGCCGGGTCTGGAAGTATGTTGTCATCGGCATAGCCGTGGGCGCGGGCATCCACGGCTATGTGCCGGAAGGATATCTGGCCACGGTCATGGGCGACTCCGCGTGGTGGTCCGTGCCTTTCTCCGTGGTGATCGGCATCCCCATGTACACCAACGCGGCGGGGGTCATCCCCGTGGTCGAGGCGCTGCTTGGCAAGGGCGCGGCCCTGGGCACGGTGCTGGCCTTCATGATGAGCGTCATCGCCCTGTCATTTCCGGAAATGGTCATTCTCAGGAAGGTGCTCAAGCCTCGCCTGATCGCGGTATTTATCGGCGTTGTGGGCTGCGGCATCCTGTTTGTCGGCTACCTGTTCAACGCCATTGTCTGATACCCTCGAAGCAAGGAGACGGATATGAAGATTCACGTGATGGGTCCCGGTTGCGCCAAGTGCAAGCAGGCCGAACAGACCGTGCGGGAGGCCGTGGCCGAGAGCGGCGTCGAGGCCGAAGTGATCAAGGTCGATGACTTCCAGGAGATCGCGAAGTTCGGCGTGTTCTCCACCCCGGCCGTTGCCGTGGACGGCGAGGTCAAGGTGGTGGGCAAGGCGCCCAACAAGAAGGACGTGCTGGGCTGGTTGAAGTAACGTATTATCAGGGAGATGGTGAGTCATGTCGAAATGCGACTGTGCGTGCGGCGCTGCGCCGAAGTTTGTCTTTTCCTGTTCCGGGGCTGCCGATGTGGGCGAGGTGGCCGACCAGGCCGCCCGCCTGCTGTCCCGCGAGGGAAGCCTGAAGATGTTCTGTCTGGCCGGGATCGGCGGGCGCGTGTCCGGCATCGTCAAGAGTGCCGAGGCGGCCTCCCGCATCGTGGCCATTGACGGTTGCCCGCTGAATTGCGCCTCGAAGACCCTGGAGGAAGCCGGGTTCTCCGGTTTCGACACTGTCCGGCTCGACGCCATGGGACTCAGCAAGGGAGAGGCCCAGGCCTCGCCGGAAAACATCAGGCTGGTGGCGGACGCTGTCACGCGTCTGCTGAAAGGATGACCATGAGAATACGAAAAACCGTTGCGGGCCTGATCGCCCTGGTCCTTGTTGGGGTGCTCATGACGGCCTGCTCTTCTGGGGCGTCAGACACGAAGGGCGCGTCGGACACAAAGGGGGCGTCGGACACAAAGGGCGCGGCAGTCCCCTCCGCCTCCGAGCTGATTTCCGGCGCTCCGCAAAGCGTGCCCGTGCCCGGCATGGTCACCATGGTGGACATAGGCGCGCACGCATGCGTGCCGTGCAGGATGATGACTCCGATCATCGAGGAACTCTCCCGGGAGTACGACGGGCGGGCGGCCATTGTTTTCATAGACGTCTGGGTGAACCAGGGCGAGGCGCGGCGGTATGGAGTCCGCGCGATCCCCACGCAGATCTTCTATGACGCCAACGGGGAGGAGCGATACCGGCATGAAGGTTTTCTGGACAAGGACGCCATCGTCCGCAAGCTGACGGAACTCGGCGTCAGATAGGCGTGTGTTCATGGACCAGTTTTTCATTACGCTCAACGCCTGGATTGTGAGCGGGACGGCCGTTGCCGCCCTGGGTTGTTTCCTGTGGGGCGTCGTCAGCGTCCTTTTCTCCCCGTGCCATCTGGCCTCAATCCCGCTCTTCGTCGGGTATGTCGGCGGCCAGAACGAGCTGGTCGAGGGCAGGCGGGCCGCTGTCTATGCGGTTTTGTTCACCTGCGGGCTGTTCATCACCATCGCCGTTGTCGGCATTATCTGCGCCATGCTCGGCAGGATGCTGGGCGATATCGGCCCATGGTGGGGCGTGCCTATCGGCCTGGTTCTCATCTGGGTCGCGCTGGACATGCTGGGCGTGGCCCGGTGCTCCATGTCCGGCAGCCTCATGGGCAGGCTCCGGCTGAGGGGCTTTGCCGGGGCCTTTGTGCTGGGTCTCGCCTACGGGGTCCTTTCCGGCTCATGCACCTTCGGCTTCATCGCTCCCATCCTGGCAATCATCACGGTGCAGGAGCAGGTTGCCACGGGCGTGCTGTTCGTCCTCCTTTTCGGCCTGGGGCACTGCATCCCCATTGCGATCGCCGGGAGCTCCGCGTCGCTGGTGCGGCGGCTGATGGGCAACAGCCGGTGGCAAAAGAGCGGCATGGTCTTCAGGCGTCTGGCCGGATGCCTTGTGGGCGTCCTCGGGATATATTTCATTATTGATGCGTTCCGGTAGCCTGGCAGTCGTTTCGAGCCAGGGGATGCCGGGCGGGCCAGGTTGCATATTCCCGTCTTTTTCTCTACGACTCATGCAGCGCGGCCGGATCGCGCCTGTGTGAACAATCCGCAATCAACCAACGCTCCAGGACCAGGGACGCCGCATCCGTTGTTTCGTGCCGATGCATGGCGGTGTCATCGCCGGATGGTTTTGGGGGATACTCGGGGTCCGCTTTCAGCCGGTTCCCCGAGCCGCCGGAGGCAACATCATGATTCTACTCGACGGCAAGGAAACAGCGGCCACCATTCGGGCCGAGATCAAAGAGGAAGTGAGCGCCCTTTCGGCCAAGTACGGTCGCAAGCCCGGTCTGGCCGTTGTCCTGGTGGGCGAGGACCCCGCCAGCCAGGTCTACGTGCGCAACAAGGAGCGCGCCTGCGAGGACTGCGGCATAGCGTCCATGCCCCACCGGTTGGAGACGGCCACCCAGCTTGAGCTGGAAGGGCTGATCCAGAAGCTCAACCGCGACGTCGACGTGGACGGCATCCTTGTCCAGCTGCCCCTGCCCAAGGGGTTGGACAGCCAGAAGATTCTCGATCTCATCGATCCCAACAAGGACGTGGACGGCTTCCACCCGGTGAACGTGGGCAAGATGAGCCTCGGCCTGCCCGGGTTCAAGCCCTGCACCCCGGCGGGCGTCATCAACCTGCTCAAGCGCTACAACCTGGACCCGGCGTGCAAGAAGGCCGTGGTCATCGGCCGCTCCAACATCGTGGGCAAGCCCCTGGCCATGATGCTCTCCCAGTCCGGCCCCTGCGCCAACGCCACGGTCACCCTGTGCCACTCGCGCACGGCCGATCTCAAGGCCGAGTGCCGTGAGGCGGACTTCGTGTTCGCGGCCATCGGCATGCCCAACTTCGTCACCGCCGACATGGTCAAGGAAGGCGCTGTGGTGGTTGATGTCGGCATCAACCGCACCGACGAGGGGCTGGCCGGAGACTGCGACTTCGAGGGGCTCAAGGACAAGGTCCACGCCATCACCCCGGTACCGGGCGGCGTCGGCCCCATGACCATCGCCCAGCTCATGGTCAACACCCTGGAAGCCTTCAAGCTCCACGTGGGCGCGTAGCCTTTCCGTCAATAATTCAAGCTCGGGGAGCGGTTCGGCATGTCCGGGCCGCTCCCCGTTTTGCGTGGCGCGCCGTCCGGTATCGTCCGGCAAAGGGGCATGCCGGTTTTTCTGCTCGCGCATTTGCCATTTCCCTGCTGTTTCGTGTAGGTTGTGCCGGTTGGAAATCGACCATTACATCACTCCCGTGCCGAATGCGGCGTGGGCAGGAGAAATCAATGAGCACTATTTTCGTTGCCGGCGCCGCCGGTACCATAGGGACCGCACTTCTGGCCTCGCTGCACGGTGCAAGCGCCGATGTCGTGGCGGGCGTCCACACCCCGGCCCAGGCTGCCACCCTCAAGGGACTCGGCGTGGAGGCCCGCGTCTTCGACTACGGCGACCAGGCGTCCATGACCGCCGCCATGCAGGGGTGCGACCGGATGTTCATGGTCCTGCCCCTGACCCAGAGCATGACCCGATGGGGACACCTGGCCGTGGAAGCGGCCAAGGCGGCCGGTATCGGCTACATCGTCCGCTCCAGCGGCTATGCGGCCTCGTCCGATGCCCACTGGCGGCTGGGCCGGGAGCACGGCATGGTCGATCAGTTCGTGGAGGATTCCGGCATTGCGTTCACCATACTGCGGCCCAACACCTTCATGCAGGCGTTCTCCACGGTTCTGGCCGACTCGGTGCGCGCCGGGGTGCTGACCCAGCCCGAGGGCGACGCCAAGGTCAGCTACATAGACGTGCGCGACGTGGCCGACTGCGCCGCCCGGCTGCTCCTGGACAGCGCCGGACACGAGAAGCATTACTACGCCCTGACCGGGCCGCAGGGGCTGACCATGGCCGAGGTGGCCGGACAGCTCTCCTCGGTATCGGGCCGCGAGGTCCGCTACGAACCGGCGGCGGAAGAGGTCTATGTCCAGGACCTGGCCCGGGCGGGCGTTCCCGAGTGGAACATCAACATGCTCGTCAGCCTGACCCGGGTAATCAAGCTCGGCATGGCGGGCAACGTGACCAAGGCCGTTGAATACCTGACCGGCGTTCCGGCCAGAACGTTTGCCGATTTTGCCGCCGAGCACGGAGACTGCTGGCGCTAGGAGACCGATCATGTCGCCATTGGCTGGGAAAGAACGGTTGCTCGGGCTGATCAAGGAGATCGCGGCAGGGAACTATTCCGACGAGATCATGGAGCTGACCGGCCCGGCCTACCCCACGGAGATACAGGAGCTGGCCGAGGCCGTGGGCATGATGATGGTCAAGATCGAGGCCAGGGAATACTACCTGGAACAGCTCACCGAGACCATCAAGACCAACTCCCTGAACACGGTCACCGCCGTTGTCAACGCCCTGGGCGCGCGCGACGCCTATACCGAGGGCCATGGCGAGCGGGTCAGCATCTATGCCGAGCGGCTGGCCCGGCGGCTGGGGCTCGACGAGGCCGAGGTGGAGCGCATCCGCATCGCGGGCATGCTCCACGACATCGGCAAGATTGGCTTCAGCGATCTGATCTTTTCCAACGAAGACACGCACATGAACGAGGACATGCTCCTTGAGATCCGCAGCCACCCGCAGTGGGGCTACGATATCCTGAGGAACCTCGAATTCCTCGGCCCGTCCCTGGACTATGTCTATGCCCACCACGAACGCCTCGACGGCCTGGGATACCCGCGCGGGCTGGTTGAGCCGGAGATTCCCATGGGGGCGCGGGTGCTGGCGGTGGTGGACTGCTTCGACGCCATGACCACCAACCGGCCCTACCAGCAGGGCAAGACCCCCCAGCAGGCCCTGGCCATCCTCGGCTCCCTGGCGGGCAAGTCCCTGGACCCCGATGTGGTGGACGCCTTCATGGTGGAGATCGAGGACGGCGGCATGGTCGAGTAGCCGGGGCAAGATCGTGCAAGACCGATCCGTGCGCCCGGGGCTATCCTCCCGAAAAAACAAGGGAGGAAATCATGAATGATCTTTTTGCAGCCTTTGACGAGGGCCGGGTGGCCCGGGCGGACGCCGATTCCTCGTCGGCCGATGCGCCCTGGAACGCCCATCCCGCCTTTGCCGGGGTTTGCCTCAAGCATCTGATAACCTCGGCGGACACCGACGGCCGGTTCAGCGCCCATCTGGTGCGCCTCGATCCCGGGGCGGAAATAGGAGCTCACATCCACGAAACCAACTGGGAACTGCACGAGGTGGCGGGCGGCTCCGGCACATGCCAACTGGACGACCGAACCATCGACTACGCTCCGGGCGTGGCCGCCGTGCTGCCCCTGGGCGTTCGCCACAGCGTGCGCGCCGGGCGCGACGGCCTGCGCCTGCTGGCCAAGTTCGTTCCGGCCCTGCTCTGAGGTCGCACCGTGTCCGCTCGTTCCCGTCCTTTTTTCACTGCCGTGCCAGGGCTTGAGGGGGTGCATCTCGTGCGCCACGCCGGGCCCACTCCCACCCCGGCCCGGCACAGCCACAGCTCGCTGTGCGTGGGCGCGGTCCTTTCCGGCGTTCGGACGCTGGTGGCGGCGGGGCGGGAGACGGCGGTCCGCCCGGGGGAGGTCATGGTCCTCGCCCCGGGGCTGGCCCACGCCTGTCCCGATGCGGGGGAGTGCGAATACGTGATGCTCTGCATCAGCGCGCAGCGGCTGGACGGGCTGGGCTTCCACCGGTCCGGTCTGGCCCGGGTCGCGCCGCGTCAGGACGATGCGGCACTGTTTCAGGCCGTTGTCCGGCTGGCCGATCTCGCCGAAACAGACGGCGCGGGACTGGAGCGCGAGGGCGCGCTACTTGCCCTGCTGGAACGGCTGGAGACGGTTGCCGTGGCGGGCGGCAAAGAGGTGGACGACGCCCCGTCCGCCCCGTCCGCAGGGGAGCGGACCCTTTCCGCGCCTGTCCGCCGGGCGGCTCGCCATCTGGAGGCGCACGTTGCGGACGAGGTGCGTCTGGAGGAGCTGGCCCGGCTGGCGGGCATGAGTCCGTGTCGGCTGAACCGGCTCTTTGCGCGTGAAGTGGGCCTGCCGCCGCATGAGTATCAGTCCGTGCTGCGCGTTGGGGCGGTGAAGGCGGCCATTGCCGCGGGCGCGGGGCTGGCCGAGGCCGCCGCCGCTGCCGGGTTTTTTGATCAGAGTCACATGACCCGGTGCTTTGGCCGGGTGGTGGGCATGACCCCGGGCGCGTGGGCCAGGGGGGTCGGCAGGCGCTGAATGCGGTGGGCGTGTGAAGGGGAGGGGCGATCATCCCTCTGCTGATGATCCTTATCATTTACTTTTCTTGCAGGTTTGGTATGGAGGAAGAGTCCCGGTATTTTCTTTGAACACTGAAGTCGCCATGCCAAAACGCCTTGCCTATCTGATAGCCCTGTTCGTCGGTTTGATCCTGTCGGCCGCCGTGGTCGCCGCGCTCTATGCGGACAGGCAGCGCCATACCCAGAAGATCCGGCTTGAAGTCTTCCACGCCCTGTCCCCGGTGCAGAACGGATTCGTGAGCGCCCTGAACACCCGGCTCCATCTGGCCACCACCCTCAAGACCTTCATAGCCCTCGACCCGGACCTGGATCAGGCCACCTTTGCCGCCCTGGCCCGGGGGTTGATGGCGGATATGGGCGGCGTCCGTTTTGTGGAGCTGGCCAGGGGCGACAGGGTCTCCCATGTCTATCCCGAGAGCGCGGAGCCGCTGGTTCTGGGCAGGGATCTCGGCACGGAGTATCCGCTGGAATTCAGGCAGGCGGTGTCCCTGGCCGCCAGGACGGGGCGGTCCCGGATTCTGCCGCCCATGCCGGTGGCAGAGGGGGGCGAGGCCCTCGTCTCCGTTACCCCGGTGTCCCTGGGGGGAGTGCCCTGGGGAACCATCGTGCTGCTCATCGACGCCAGGACCCTCTTCCGCGAGGCAGGGCTGCTCGACATTTCATCCCGGCTCGACGTTGCCTTCAGGGCCCAGCCCGACGGCGGGGCGGACAGGATGGTTTACGGCAAGGCGTCCGTCTTTGCCGAAAACCCGGTGACCATGAACATTTCCATCCCCCAGGGGGTGTGGCAGGTGGGAGCGATCCCGGCCGGGGGCTGGCCCGCCTCGCCCAACCGGCCCGCCATCATCATGGGCGGGGCGGGGCTGACCGCGATCCTGACCCTGTCCCTGGTGGCGGTCATCTCGCTGGTTCTGGGCTGGCTCAGCGAGCGGGAGAAGTATCGCAGCCTGGTCCAGAATGTGCGCAGCATCATCCTGCGCATCGACCTGGACGGGAACATTACCTTCTGCAACGAACACGCCGAGGCGTTCCATGGCTATGGCCCCGGCGAGCTGATCGGCAAGCCGCTGGTGGGTACGCTGATCCCCGAGCGCGGACCCGAGGGCGAGGTCATGCGTCGCCAGCTCGGCCGAATTCTGAACAACCCGTCCAAGTATCCGTTCACGGAAACCACCACGGTGCGCCGCAACGGCGAGATGGCCTGGATATCCTGGGCCAACGCGCCCGTTCCGTCCCGGACAGGGGCCATGGACGAGCTGCTGTGCGTGGGCACGGACATCTCCGACCGCAAGCAGGTGGAGGAGGCCCTGCGCCAGAGCGAGCGGCAATACTGGCTGCTGGCGGATAACGTCACGGACGTCATATGGGGGACGGACGCCGACCTCCGCGTCACCTTTGTCAGCCGCTCGGACACCGAGCTGCGCGGCTATGGCCGTCGTGACATCCTGGGCCACCCGGTGAGCGAGTTTTTGACGGGGCCATCCCGCGGCAGGCTGGCCGAGGCCGTGGACACACTCAAGGCCATGCCCCGTGACAGCTCCAGGCCGCCCTCAACAACCCACGACCTGGAATTCACGCGGGCTGACGGCGGGACGGTCTGGCTCGAAACCCGGCTGGGCCTGCTGCTCAACGAGGGGGGCGACGTGGTGGGCATCCTCGGCGTCGGCCGCGACATTACCGACCGCAAGCTGGCCGAGGCCCTGCGCGAGGACGTCGAGCGCATGGCCCGGCATGACCTGAAGACCCCCCTGGGCGCGGTGGTGGGGTTGCCCGGAGAGATAGTCCGGCTGGGCGGGGTGTCCGAGGCGCAGATCGCCATGCTCAAGACCGTCGAGGAGGCGGGCGAAACCATGCTCGGGCTGATCAACCGCTCGCTGGACCTCTTCAAGATGGAGCGCGGAACCTATTGCCTGGTGCGAAAGGCGGTGGACGTGCTCGATGCCCTGGAACGAATCAAGGCCGAGTCGAGGTTCATTCTCCGGGAAAAAGGCGTGAGCGTGGGCATAGAGGTCGTGGGCGGCGTGCCGGGCGGGGGCCTCGTCATCCAGGCCGAGGAGGACCTTTTCCGCTCGATGCTCTCCAACCTGATGATCAACGCCCTCCAGGCCTCGCCGGAAGGCGGTTTCGTGAGCGTCACTCTCAGGGCGGACCAGAACCTGTCCATTGCCGTCCGCAACCAGGGCGAGGTTCCCCCGGCCATCCGCGAGACCTTCTTTGAAAAATACGTCCGGTCCGAAACCTCTCCGGGGACCGGGCTGGGAACCTACTCGGCCCGGCTCGTGGCCCGCACGCACGGCGGCGATATTGTCCTGGACTCCTCGGTCCCGGGCGAGACGTGCGTCACCGTCACCCTGCCCCTGCGTTAGCCCCTGTCCGGGCTGGCAAGTCGCTGTCCGCTTTACTTTCCCTTGAGCTTCGGAATATGTCTGCCTGTGAACATCATCAAGGGAGAATGTGATGAAGGACAAGACGTACAAGAACAGCCTGGCCAAGTATGTTCATGAATACATGTATTGGAAGAAATGCGTCACGGAGCACGGCCCGTTGCGCAACGATCACTACGAAAAGCAGTTCACGACGATGTTCGGCCTGGAGAAGGCGTTTTACACGGGCAAGAAGGTGCTGGATGTGGGCTGCGGTCCGTGTGGATCGCTTGAATGGGCGGACAACACGCTGCAGCGGGTCGGCGTGGATCCCCTTGCCGAGGCCTACGAATTTTTGCGCCAGTCGCCCCATGCCATGGAGTATGCGCCCGACTACATCGAGTCCATGAGCTTTGACGACAACACCTTTGACGTGGTGGTGTCATTGAATTCACTGGATCATGTTGACGATTTGTCACGGGCCATCGAGGAGATGAAGCGGGTGGTCAGGCCCGGAGGGCATCTCCTGATCGCGGTGGAGGTCTGTCCGTACAGGAAACCGTGCGAGCCAAACCCGGTGGGCTGGGGGTTGGCGGAGCATTTCACCGATGGTTTTTCCATCCTGGACGAGGCGCATTTCACCTTTGACAACGGCGTTGCCCCTTCGATCGAGCGGGGCGAACCCTTTGACCACGCCAACCCGCAAACGGAGTCGGGCGTTTTGCGCCTCATGCTGCGAAAAAACGGCTGACGGCTTTCCGGCGATGGTGCTCGCTCGTCGCGCCGGGGCGTGGGCCACGATGTGCATGTGGAAGGGCGCGGGGAATCAATGCATTGATTCCCCGCGCCTTTTCTTCTGATCCGATGCCTTAGGCGTGGAGCTTCTTCAGCAGCCAGGCCATGTTCTTGCCCAGGTATTCCATGGTTTCCATGGCCTCGGCGTCCTCGCCCACCTGTCCCTTGTCCAGGCCGCGCCCCACGTTCCAGTAGCGCGAGCCGGGGACGATCATCTGTTCGATGAAGAAAAAGGCGTTGAGGGCGTTGAAGGTGAGCATGTCGCCGCCGCGTCGGCTGGTGACCACGGCCGCGCCCACCTTGCGGGCGAACATGTCGCCGTTGACCCGGCCCACCATGCCCGCGCGGTCGATGAGCGCCTTCATCTCGGCGGTGACGTTGGCAAAATAGGTGGGCGAGCCCAGGATGACGCCGTCGGCCGCGTCCATGGCCTCGATGCAGTCGTTGACGAAGTCCTTTGTGACCGCGCATTTGCGGTCCTTGTTCTCGGCGCATTTGTAGCAGGCGATGCAGCCGTGCATGGCCTTTCCGCTCAGCTCGATCAGCTCGGTCTCTATGCCTTCGGCCTCAAGCTCGTCGAACACGCGGCGGATCATCTGGGTGGTGTTGCCGCCCTTGCGGGCGCTGCCGTTGATGGCGACTACTTTCATGGCGAACTCCTAATAGGTGTTGTAGTGAATCCGGTCCTCGCGGAACCGGCTTGCTTCCGAGGCGGGCTGGGCGGGCCAGCCCAGGGGGACAAAGCCCATGGGCACGACGTTATCGGGCAGGTTGAACAGCCTGGAGAACGCCTCGACCCGGTCCTGTATTGGGTGGATGCCGGTCCAGACGCCGCCCAGGCCCAGGCCGTGGATGGCCAGGAGCATGTTCTCCATGGCCGCGGCGCAGTCCTGAACCCAGTAGCCGGGATATTTCTCAAGGCTCAGGTCGCCGCACAGCAGGATGGCCGCCGGGGCATGGGCCGCCATCGTGACGTAGGGGTGCAGCCCGGACGCGGCCGCGAGCTTGTCCCGGTCCGTGACGACCACGAACTGCCAGGGCTGGGCGTTGCCCGCGCTGGGGGCGAGCATGGCCATCTCGATCACCTCGCGGAGCAGGGCCTCGGGCACGGGTTTGTCCTCGTATTTGCGGATGCTGCGCCGGGTGCGCAGGGCGTGCATCAGTTCCATGGGATACGCCTCCTGGGATTGCTTGCCGCGATGGGCAATGTTTACTCTCGGTATCTTTTCTGCTACTGGTGACAAAATAGCAAGTACGCACTTTCGAGTACCATAGTTACCAAAAGTATACCATAAGATTTGCAGGCCGCCGCGCTGACGGGCGGCCGCAGGAGAGAGACATGAGCGAAGCATGCACCCTCAAGCAGTGCGGCAGCAAGACATACTACTGCAACGTGGAGCTGACCCTGCAGGTCATCGGCGGCAAGTGGAAGCCGATCATCATCTACAGGCTGGGCAACGACGGAACCCTGCGCTTCAGCGAGATCAAGCGGGCCATTCCGAACATCACCCAGAAGATGCTGACCCAACAGCTCCGGGAGCTTGAGGCGGACGGGGTTGTCCTGCGCACGGTGTTTCCCCAGGTTCCGCCACGGGTGGACTACGGCCTGACCGAGCTGGGCGCGAGCGTCATGCCCGTCATCAAGTCCCTGTGCAAGTGGGGCAAGGACTATGAGGCGTGGACCGGTGCGCGGGAGGCCGAGGCCCAAGTCCGGGAATCGGCCTGAGCATTTCTTGGCGATTGATTAAAACGGGAATCATGGGCTAGGGTCGGCCGTGAGGTAAAACATGGCCTTGTCCCCAGACGGACTCCTGCACATCATTCGCCAACCCGGGCTTCCCCCTGATCTGAACGCCAGGTTCCGGCAGGAGGTCGACCTCTCCAACTCGCGCAGGCTCAAGGCCGTGACCTGGCTGCTGTTCACCTCCCTGGTGGGCTACCTGTTCGCCGACTATTTCACCATCAGCCGGGCGGCCACTCCCCGCGCCCACGAGATGTGGACCGGCATCCTGATCATGCGCCCGGTGGCCCTGGCGGCCTGCGGCCTGTTCCTGTGGCTCTTCGGTCCGCTGCGGGGCGTCGAGGACCTGCGGCCCAGACACGCCTGGGTGTGGAAGGCGTATATCTCCTTCTTTCTGGTCTACACGGCGGTCATCGTTGGCTACATGTTCCCGCTCAAGATGAGCATCGGCCCGGTGTACATCTTCATGCTCGGCCCGCCCGCCTTCATCGCCATGACCACCCGCCAGGCCGTGCTGCACCAGACCCTCGGCATGGCCGCCGTGGCCGGATCGCTGCTCGCCTTTGTCCCGGAATCCGCCGCCGTGAAGTACCATCTTATAAACGCCATGATCATCTCGTGGATTTCCTTCATCGTGGCCCACGTCACCTATGCCAGCGCCGTGCGCGACTTTCTCAACAAGCACCTCATCGAAAAGCGCAACACCCAGCTGGAAGAGGCCCGCAAGTCCGCCGAGGCGGCCAGCCAGGCCAAAAGCGACTTCCTGGCCGCCATCAGCCACGAGATACGCACCCCCATGAACGCCGTGCTCGGCATGACCGAGGCCACCCTGCACACCCCACTGGATTCGCGCCAGCGCGACTACGTGGAGACCGCCCACGAGTCCGCCCTGCACCTGCTCGACGTGCTCAACGACGTTCTCGACTTCTCGCGCATGGAGGCGCGCAGGCTGCGGCTTGAGTCAAGGGATTTCGACCTGCCGGAGGTGGTCCTCTCGGCCTTGAAGACGGTGCGGCTCCAGGCGGAGCTAAAGGGGCTGGACCTGGATTTCGAGATCATGCCCGGCACGCCGAGATTTTTGCGGGGCGACCCCGGCAGGTTGCGCCAGGTGCTCATCAATCTGCTGGGCAACGGGGTCAAGTTCACGGACTCGGGCCATGTCCGCGTCACGGTGGGCGAGCTGCGCGAGGTCCCGCCCGGCCGCGAGGCTGACTCTGCGCGCCCCATCGGTCTGCGCTTTTGCGTCACGGACAGCGGCCGGGGCATCCCGACGGAGCTTGGGGAGAGCATCTTCGAGGCGTTCAGCCAGGCGGACGGCACGTCGTCGCGGACCTATGGCGGCTCGGGGCTGGGGCTGGCCATCTGCCGCGACCTGGTCAAGCTCATGGGCGGCGATATTTCCGTCAGCTCCCGCGAGGGCCGGGGCAGCGAGTTCACCTTTACCGCCCGCTTTGCCGAGGGCGATCCCGAGGCAGCCACCCAGGCCGCCATGCTCGGCGCAACCATGAATGATCCGGTCCGCCAGAACGTGCCGGTGACGCCGTCGCGGGTGCTGCTGGTGGACGACAACCGCACCAATGTCAAGGTGGCGCGGCTGCACCTGGAGCGCATGGGCATGGACGTGGCGGTGGCCGAGAGCGGGGCCGAGGCGCTCATGCTCCTGGCCGAGGAGGACTTCGATCTGGTGCTCATGGACCTTGAGATGCCGGGGATGGACGGCCATGAGACCGTGCGCCGCATTCGTGGCGGCCAGGGAGCGGGGCGGCCTGTCAGGCGGCCGGACGTGCCCGTGCTGGCCGTCACCGCCCACGCCATGGGAGAGGTGCGCCAGCGGTGCGTGAAGGGCGGCATGGACGGGCTGGTGACCAAGCCCGTGAGCTATGGCGAGCTGGCCTCGGCCATGCGTGACATTTTGGGTGGCGAATGGCCCGGGGCGACTGCCGCGCTTCAGGCTATGGGTATTCAGGCCGCCGCGCCGCCGGTGCTCGATCTCGGGCTGGCCGTCGCGGCTCTGGGCGTGTCCCGGGCCGAGGTCCGCCACCTGGTTCCCAACGCCGTGGCCGAGATCCGGCTCAAGCTCGGACTGGCCGAGAGGGGGGTGCGGACGGCAACCCTGCGCGAGACCGCGCTCCAGGCCCACACCCTCAAGAGTGTGGCCGCCTCCATCGGGGCCGAGGCCACCCGGCGCGCGTCACTCCGGCTTGAAAACGCGGCCCGGCGCGAGGACCAGGAGCGCAGCCGCGAGCGGCTGGTCGCGCTCCGGGCCGAGGTGGTCCGGCTGGAAGAGGCCGCGGCCGCTCTGGGGTGAGCGTCGCTGGGCAGGGATTCTTTGAAACCGCACCCGCTTTTGTGTAGGGTTTTGCCAACGGAAGAAACCGCAGCCATGAGGTCTTCATGCCCGATCAGTTCCAGTTCTATCTCACGGAGGTCAAGGCCGGGTGGCTCGAATCGCGCATTGTCTGCAACGGCAGGCACTATGAGCTGAGCACCAACTGCGCCCTGTCGGAGCCGCTCAAGGATCTCTTCCGCTGCCTGGGCGACGCCCGCGGCCTGTCCGAACCGCCGAGCCCGGCCGGGGAGTATCGCCATCTGGAATTCGAATGGGTGGGCGAGGGATGGCTTTACTACTGGGAGATGGTCCCCGGTCCGGGCGGACGGCTGGCCGTGAGCGTTGAGTTCAAGGGCAAGCGCGAAGAGGGCGGGGTGGAGTATCCGGTCTGGCGGCTCGCCTTTGAGACCGACTGGCGGACCATGGCCGGGCAGGTCTTTTCCCAGGCCTCGGAGCTGCTGTGGATGTACGGCTTCGCCGGGTATTACGAACGCTGGACAAAGGATTTTCCCGTCGGGCAGATGATGCGCCTGGGCCATCTGTTGCACGGCGCTTCGCCCGAGGCGGACGACCTGGCCCGGGAGCTGGGCTACCTGGCCGAAACCAGGTAATTATACTTGCAAGCATAGCCTATCCGATAGATGCTGGTTTCATGGAATTGAACGGCCGCTTCATCTTCTCTCTCACGCTCATTTCGTGTCTGTTGTGCACGCCCGTGCGAGGGGCGGGGCTGCATGTCATGAGCGAGGACTATCCCCCCTTCAGCCATCAGGAGGACGGCCGCGCCGTCGGGTTCTGCGCCGCCATCGTGCAGCGCATCATGGACCGGCTGGGCATGGACGAGAAGATCGTCTTCTACCCCTGGGCCAGAGCGTACATGCGGCTCATGGAGGACGCTCCCGCCGCGCTTTTCCCCATGGTGCTCTCCCCGGAGCGCAAGGTGTTCTTCCGGTTCGTCGGTCCGGTCTTCACGGACACCGTCTATTTCTACAAACGCAGAGGCAGGGCCCTGGACGTGACCTCCCTGGAGGCAGCCATGCGGCTCAAGGCCATCGGCGTCACGCGAGACGACTTCTACCATCAGCTCCTGGTGCAAAAGGGGTTCGAGAACCTCGACATCAGCTCCAGCCAGACCCAGGATTTCAGGAAGCTGGCACAGGGCCGGGTGGACCTTGTTCCCATGGGCGAGCTGGCTCTGCCCCACTTCGTGGGCTGCATTGACGGCCTGGACCCGGAGATGTTCGAACGCGTCGGCCCGGTCATCGCCCGGCCGGAGGTCTACATTGCCTTTTCCCTGGCCACGCCGGACGAGGTGGTGCGCCAATGGCAGCAGGCCCTGGACGAACTCAAGGCCGAGGGGGTCTACCGGACCATCATGAACAGATCCTTGCTGTTGCGTGGGGAGACGCCCGGAAAGGGGCAATGGGAGTGAACCCGCAGTGAATGTTTTTGAGCGATGCGGCCGGAGAGTGTCCGGCGACACGATACTGGCTTTTGCGAGCCTGCTGGCCGTGCTGACGGTTCTCCTGCTGCCGGGCGTTGTCCTGGCGGACGGGGACGTCCTGCGGGTGGCTTTCAACGAGCTGCCGCCGTGGAAGATGCACGACGCCTCGGGCAGGCCCGCAGGCCCGGATATCGACTTTCTAGGCGCGGTGGCCGAGCGCATGGGGCTGACCGTGGAGTATGTGGAGCTTCCCTTCAAGCGCGGGCTCAAGAAGCTTGAGATCGGCGAGCTGGACATGATGACCGGCGTGCTGCGCAGGCCCGAGCGCGAGGAGTACCTTCACTACATCCAGCCACCATACAAGAAGGTGTCGGACAAGGCATTCTTTGTCCTCACGGGGCGGGAGGAGTCTATCGTCCGCCATGAAGACCTGTATGGCCTGCGGATCGGGACCAACCTCGGCGGGCGGTATTATCCGGAGTTCGACAACGACACGCGCATCGACAAACATCCCGTGGCCACCCCGGAGCTGAGCTTCAGGATGCTCCTTGCGGGGCGGATCGACGCCGTTGTCATGACCGAATCCGTGGGCGAGTATCGCCTGGAGCGGCTCGGCCTGAGCGACCGGATAGGCAAGGCCCGGTATGTCCATCGGGAGGATCAGGACGTCTTCCTGGTGCTGTCCAGACAGTCGGGCTTTGCGCCCCGGCTGGACGAGTTCAACCGGGTTGTGGCCGCATTGCTCCGGGAGCAGGGAGCGAGCAGCTCCGGGCCGATCACGGCGCGGCCTTCCGCCCGCTGACTTCGTCCTTCGCACCGTCTTGTTCCATCACACCGTCTTGTTCCATCAATAGCGCCAGGATTCGCTCCGCCGCCGCGTCCGCCGCGTCCGCTTCGGGCAGGGAGAGGACCGAGGCGTCCGTCATCTGGCGCTCCATCAGGCCGGGCAGGGGGGCGATGCGCACAGATCGCTGCGGCAACCCGGGCAGGTCCGGTATCTGGCCGCCCGCATAGCGGTTGACCGCCAGCACCTGATTCTCCAACCCCAGCTCCGAGGCCATGCGCCCGACCTCGGCTCCGGTCATCAGGCTGCGCATGCTCGGCTCGCTGACCACCACCAGCCCGTCCACGTGGGCCACCGTGCCCCGGCCCAGGTGCTCCACCCCGGCCTCCAGGTCCACCAGTACCCATTCGTCCCGGTCCATGACGATATGCGCCAGGAGCGCCTTGAGTAGGGCGTTTGCGTCGCAGGCGCAGCCGCCGCCCGCATTGGTCAGCGCGCCCATGACGATGAGCCGCTTGCGGCCCGGTGTGGCGCCGTTTTGGGCCGGGCCGCCCAGGGGGACGTCCACGGCCAGGGTCTCGGGCAGGTCGCCCACATCCGGGTTGAGGTCCAGGAAACCGCCCGCGTGGATGCGCTCGCGCACCAGGTCGGCCCGCCGCGCCAGGGGTTCTGGCAGCTCGTCGGCCGCCAGCCCTGATGCCTGGCCCAGGGACAGGGCGGTGTCCGCGTCCACCATCCAGACGGTCTTGCCCTGCCTGGCCAGCAGGTCTGCGGTCCAGGCTGCCAGCGATGTCTTGCCCACGCCGCCCTTGCCTGCAAATGCTATCTTCATGCGCGCTCCCTGGAGTCCGGTGTTTTCGCCGTTGGGCGGCGGGAGCGGGCCTCCCTTCTCACACGAGGCCCGCGTCCCGCCGCCGGGGTCATCTATTCGCTCAGTCCCAGCGCCTTGCGCTTGGCCCTGATGCGGATGTCGAACAGCTCCGCCGCCTTGACCGGGTCCGGCTCGATGACGAAGCTCGCGCCCACCAGATCCTCCAGGCCGGACACGGCGAGGTTGGTCACCGTCTCGGAGCCGAGGATGTTCGGGGGGTGTCCCAGGTGGGTGTAGATGCCGCTGGCCACGGCGTAGAGGCCGATGGCCGCCGCCTTTTCCGAATACCACTCGGGCGAGGACGCGCCCACGGGCAGGTCGGAGATGTCCACGCCGAGCGCGTTGGCCAGGGCGGCGCAGAGCTGGAGGATGCGGGCGTTGTCCACGCAGGAGCCGTAGTGCAGCACCGGCGGGATGCCCAGGGAGCCGCAGACGGCGCGCAGGCCCGGCCCGGCCATCTCGATGGCATCGGGGACCAGCAGCCCTGCCTTGCCCGCGGCCGTGGTGACGCAGCCGGTGACCAGGACGAGGATGTCCTTCTTGATCAACTCCTTGGCCAGGCCCACGTTCATGGAGTCCTGCTTGAACTTGGGGTTGTTGCAGCCCACGATGCCCACCGCGCCGCGAATCTGGCCTTCGGCAATGGCCTTGACCAGCGGGTCGAGGGAGCCGCCCAGGGCCGTGATGACCGCCTCGTTGGAGAAGCCGGTCATGATGTCCACGGGCTCGCCCGGGATGTCCACCCGCGAGGGGTCGCGCTCGGCGAATCCGCGCACGGCCAGGCCGACGATCTCCCGGGCCTGCTTCATGGCGTTGTGGGGATGGATGTCGTAGTGGATGGCCCCGGTGAAGCGCGCCTTGGACGCGGTGTCGATGAACTTGGTGTGATAGCAGCCGGAGATCTGGACCAGGCTCGGCATGATGCACTGGTAATCAACCACCACCGCCTCGACAGCGCCTGTGACGATGGCCAGTTCGGTCATCACGTGGT